>CAYYLA010000182.1:0-1625 GCA_964441785.1 uncultured Candidatus Cloacimonadota bacterium
ACTCTCGATCTATCGTGAATCATTTATCCTCCAATTACACATCAACTTCTACATACTTTGCGTTAGATTCTATAAAGACACGGCGTGGCTCTACTTCATCACCCATCAGAACAGTAAACATCCTGTCTGCTTCAATTGCATCCTCAATCTTCACAGAGGTCAAAATTCGGCGTTCAGGATCCATTGTTGTTTCCCATAACTTCTCAGGATTCATCTCACCAAGACCTTTATAACGCTGTACACTCACTGCACGTTCACCTTCAAACTCCTTCAATAACTGATCCCTCTCTTCTACGGAATAAACATATTTCTTGCTTTTACCCTTTTTGATAAGGAACAGAGGAGAATTTGCTATATAAACATGACCATCTTCTACCAAGGGTCTCATATATCTGAAGAAAAATGTCAAAAGTAACGTTGCAATATGTTGACCATCGACATCGGCATCCGCCATAATAATAATTTTATTATAGCGCAGTTTGGATATATCAAAATCCTCGCCAATACCGGCACCAAGAGCAAGAATAATGGGTTGGATTTTATCATTATTCAACACTTTATCGATGCGAGCCTTTTCAGTATTAAGCATCTTACCCCAAAGTGCAAGAATTGCCTGAAACGTTCTGTCTCTACCCATTTTAGCAGAACCACCAGCAGAATCACCCTCAACCAGGAATATCTCTGTTTGTGATGGATCCTGAATAGAGCAGTCCGCCAGTTTACCAGGTAAACTACCACTTTCAAGAACTGATTTTCTTCTGGTCAATTCTCTTGCTTTTCTGGCAGCCTCACGAGAACGTGCTCCGATAATGGCTTTCATCGCAATATTTTTTGCATCCTTTGGATGCTCTTCAAAATACTCCATAAGCTTTTCGTAAACAACAGAATTTACAACACCATCTACATCAGAATTCTGTAATTTTGTTTTAGTTTGACCTTCAAACTGAGGATCAGATAGCTTAACACTGACAACTGACGTAATCCCTTCACGAATATCACTTCCTGATGGTGAAACCTTTTCATTTTTCAGTAAATTCTCATTCTTAATATATGCATTTACTGCTCTGGTTAAAGCTGATTTAAAGCCACTGAGATGAGTACCACCTTCGATGGTATTAATATTGTTGGCAAAACTGTATAGATTCTCCTGAAATCCCTCATTATAAAGTATCGAAACCTCAAAATCTATATCATTTTTTCCACCCTTGATATAGATGGGATCCTCATGTAGAACCTTTTTGTTTTCATTAAGAAATTTCACAAAGGAGACTATTCCACCTTCATACTGGAATTTATGATACTTACCATTCCGTTCATCCTTAAGTGATATATATATCCCTCTGTTAAGGAAAGCCAACTCCCTTAAACGAACAGCGAGATAATCAAAACTGAAATTTGTCGTTTCAAAGATTGAAGCATCAGGAAAAAAAGTTGTCTTTGTACCCTGTTCTGTTGTTGAACCTAATTTCTCTACCGGTCCCTGGGGAATACCAGTTCTGTACTCCTGTCTATAAATATGCCCGTCACGGTATAC
Organism: uncultured Candidatus Cloacimonadota bacterium; assembly: GCA_964441785.1. Taxonomy (GTDB): domain Bacteria; phylum Cloacimonadota; class Cloacimonadia; order Cloacimonadales; family TCS61; genus CAYYLA01. The sequence goes on from CAYYLA010000182.1 coordinate 1,535, forward strand.
TTCAACAATACACAGTTCTGATAAAGCATTTACAACAGAGACACCAACACCATGTAACCCACCTGAAACCTTATAGGATTTATTATCAAAT
>CAYYLA010000182.1:1660-2171 GCA_964441785.1 uncultured Candidatus Cloacimonadota bacterium
GTCATAACAACTTGTAAGGCAGACACCTTCTCCACCGGATGCATATCAACGGGGATACCACTACCATTATCACGTACAGAGCAACTTCCATCAGCGTTAATAATGATCTCAATCTTGTCGCAACGTCCTGCTAAAGCTTCATCAATACTGTTATCAACTACCTCATACACCAGATGATGAAGGCCTCTTTCACTTGTTCCGCCAATATACATTGCCGGACGTTTTCTTACTGCTTCCAAACCCTTAAGAACTTTAATATTCTTCGCAGTATACTTTGTTTCTTCCATAAGAAAATCCTCTTCTTTTTTCTACTCTACTAATTAACTTTTTTTATATTTAAACCCCTTAAAAACACGCTACCATTGCAGCATGACAGCATTATATGTCAATCTTTTTATTAACAGAATCTTAGCTAATTTTTAGCTTATTTTTAAGATTTTGCTCCTTACCTCATAAGTGCTTTAAAATCAGTATTTTATGGATTGTGGATTTTAACTAAAAAAATAAGCAG
>CAYYLA010000182.1:2181-4422 GCA_964441785.1 uncultured Candidatus Cloacimonadota bacterium
CTAAACACAGTTTAACATCGCCTTAATTGCCTATTTTTCAATACTTTAACGATCCTGCCGATTGTATCAAAAAACAAGAGTAGAAAACATTAATTTTCTACTCAAAATTTTATGCTTATCAAAAAGTTAAATCTTAGTCCTTACGACTCAATTTTATTCATCATCATCCAGTAGATTTAGCCACTTATTATTCTCTTCATTTGAGCTTGCTAATTTACCCAGACTAACCACGATATCGACCTCACTTTTTTTGGCGATCAAGGCATCGGCATTTGGTTCCGAATAAATAACCTTATCAACATCAACGATATCAGAGTATCGATATTGCTTTTTCCCCACCTTCAGGCCCACATTTTCAAGCTTTAAACGTGAATCTGTAATAGACAGGTTATATAAGAATGGAATTCTGACCATTTCCGGTCCTTCGCTAACAACAACTTTGATTGTTCTAAACTTTTTTGTATTAATTTCAGCATGTGGATCTTGAGAGATTATCTGGCCTTTTTCAAAATCATCGCTATACACATTATCGATCTGTTCCACATAAAGCTTAAGCTCTTTACATTTGTTTATAGCAACATTAATATCCATACCAGACAATTGAGGAACCTTGACCACATTACCATGCCCAACAGCAAGTTTCATTACAATATTTGTACCAAAGAAGCCAAAGACAAAAACACCGATCAGTATTCCAAGGGTTATCAATAACGCTTTAACTTTAACCATATAATCCTCTCTATTTAATCCGTTGCATTTTAGCTGCAAATGCTCCATCTATATCATGTTTATGGGGCAATGTTTTCAAATATCCATTGGACGTAAACATCTTTTTCACTTTTGTACCTGCATCAATTAATTTAAAATTTCTATGACGTTCAAGGAATTTCTCAACCTGATCCTCATTCTCTTTTCTATTAAGAGTACATGTACTGTAAATCAAGTATCCTTCTTCCCCTACAAAAAGCGAACCACGCTTAAGTGCACTTTCTTGAATCTTCAATAATTTATTCATATCCTGATTAATCTGCCAACGTAATTCAGCTTTCTTTTGGATCACGCCCCATCCCGAGCAGGGAACATCCAGCAGCACTTTATCATAAGCCGCAGCTACGGGGCCATACTGAAGAGCATCAGCCTTTACAGTTTTTATATTACTGATCTGTAATCGTTCGATTGCCTGTTTGATCTTTTTTATCTTTTGCGGAAATTTATCTATTGAGATAATCTCTCCGGTATTATTCATTAGTTCAGCAAGATAGGTCGATTTTCCTCCCGGTGCTGCAAACATATCCATAACTGATTCATACAGCTGAGGATCAACAAGTTCTGCGACCAGGGCGGCTGATGCATCTTGAATTGAATAATATCCTTCGGAAAAAGCTACATCATTCAACACTTTAGATACATCATTTGATAAAATAATACAATCAGAAGCATTTGATTCTACAATAGATATATCTCGTTTCATAAAATACTTAATCAAACGTTTCTTATCCGTGGCAAATCGATTTATTCGTATACTTAATTTTGGATTTTTATTATAGTATCTACATAATTTTTCGACATTTTCCTCGCCCCAGTATCCAACCCATGTTTTTAAAAGCTCCCGGGGAAAAGAGTATTGTTTTGCTATTCGTTCTACATCATCTTCTGGATAGTTGATAATGCCATCATCAAGATAACGTCTAATCACCGCGTTAACAAATCCCGCTATTTTATCATTATATAATTTCTTGGCGATATCAACTGTTTCGTTAACAGCAGCATGATCTGGAATTGAATCACAATAAATGATCTGATATAAAGCCATATAAATCAAGATTTTGATCTTGATATTTGTATTTGCATATTTACCTGGATCGGTATATTGTGATGCGATATAATCAAGATGATCTTTAAGTTTTATCACACCTTTTACCAACATGTACATCAATTCGACATTTTCGCAGGAATCTTTATAACGATTGCGTTTCTGCTTCAGCAATTGATTCGAAAATAATCCTTTTTTCAGGACTTTCGTAATTATCTGATAAGCTTCAAGTCGTGCATTCATTAGATATTTCTTTTATTATATAATGATTTTATAACAGCTTTTATAAGATCTTCCGAGCTGGTGAATGTTTCGGTTTTCAGCAATGTATTAATGGCGTTACGGATCTCAATCTGCGTATATCCAAGAGCATGAAGTGCAGATGCCGTTTCTTTTATGATGGATGGCGACAGGTGGGAGAACAGGCG
>CAYYLA010000182.1:4444-6191 GCA_964441785.1 uncultured Candidatus Cloacimonadota bacterium
ATTCTGAGAGATCATCGCATCCAACCAATGGAGACATTTTATCCTTTAACTCAATAATCAAACGTTCTGCTGATTTTTTTCCGATACCAGGGATAGTGGAAAGAAGAACAACATCTTCCTGCATCACCCCGCGGATAAAATCTTTAGCTGGTAATCCTGACAAAACAGCCAAGGCGATCTTAGGTCCGATTTTAGAAATCGAAATCAACAATCGGAATAATGTTCGCTCCAGTTCAGTATAAAATCCAAACAATTTTGTCCCATCGGATTCGTTAAATGAGTAATGAATATGCAGTTTAATCTGGCTATTAAGGGCAGGCAATTTTTCAAAGGTACTAACAGGTATATGAATTTCATATCCTATTCCATTGCAATCTACCACAGCCAATTCGGATTTTTTCAACACCAAATTTCCGGAAATATAGGAGTACATTATAAAAACCTCACTCTGTTAAAATGGCAAATAGCATTTGCCAAAGCATCAGCAGCATCCTCTGATTTAGGCTGATTTTTTAAGTTCAGAAATCGAGTAACCATATATTGGACTTGCTCTTTTGACGCATTTCCATTACCAACAACCGATTTTTTCACTTCTCTTGGTGAATACGTATAAATGGGGATGTTCTGTTCAGCAAGTGCCAGCAAAATAACACCCCTGGCATGGCCAAGGGTGAAAGCCGATTTTATATTTTTTCCGTAGAAAATAGATTCTACAGATGCAACATCGGGTTTGTATTTCAGGATTACATCGCGAATAGCATTTCGGATTTGCAGAAGTCTTTCTGAAAGTTCCAGTTTTGAATCGAGTTTTATAACATCACTGCCTGCAGCAACTATTCTACGATTCTCAACCTCAAGTAATCCGTATCCACAGTTAATACTACCAGGATCAATACCTAAGATTATCAACTATTGCTGATCCTCTCTATAATTTCATCGGAGATGTCAAAGTTAGCATATACTTTTTGTACATCATCACAGTCTTCAAGTTTTTCTATCAGATTAAGAAGTTTTTCCGCAACATCATCTGCATTAACAGTATTCTTGGGAATTCTTGTTAATTCAGCATTTGTTATAGTAACCTCTGCATCTTCGAGGTTTTTAACAACATTATGCAGATCCGAGTATGGCGTTAAAACTTCGATAATATCTTCTTCAAAGGCGACATCATCAGCGCCTGCTTCCAGAGCTGTCATCATAAACTCATCTTCATCCTGTCCTTCAAATGGTATTTCTATACGGCCTTTCTGTTCAAACATCCAAGCTACAGCACCATTTTCTGCCAAGTTTCCACCATATTTTGAAAAAATATGGCGAACATCAGCAACAGTTCTAAGTTTATTATCAGTTAATGTTTCTACAAAAATCGCAACCCCATTCTGCCCATAGCCTTCATAGGTATATTGCTCATAAGTAACACCTTCTATCTCGCCAGTTCCACGTTTGATTGCACGTTCGACATTTGCATTAGGCATATTAGCACTTTTTGCATTACTAATTGCCATTCTTAATCTTGGATTACTTTCTGGATCACCACCACCATCTCTGGCAGAGATAATTATTTCTTTTACGATACGGGTAAACAGCTTACCACGCTTGGCGTCCGCTGCACCTTTTTTATGTTTTATTGAACTCCACTTATTATGTCCTGACATTTCTCCTCCAAAAGTTCCGAAGGGAGAAGCAAGCCTCTCCCTCCGCAAAAAATTTTTATTCTTCTTCGTTAATTGCAGCTACGACCTTAGCG
>CAYYLA010000183.1:0-6190 GCA_964441785.1 uncultured Candidatus Cloacimonadota bacterium
TTATCAGCATCAAATCTTTAAGTTTATCGTTAACTGCTTGTGGATAATCTCGATAACTGTATCTCAGATTAAAGTCGTATTTTGCTGGTCTATAAGTAAGATTCAGTAGAAATGCAAGTCTACCGATTGCTCCACGGAAATATGATTCCAGTGCATCGACAAAATTGCCGCGTTTCAGACATTTTCTTACATCCATTTCAATGAGGAAGAAAGAATCTGCAATCCTGTGGTAGACGTTTTTACAACGATCGTACATCTCATCTTCCGGTGTTGGAGTGGAATCTACAAGATTTTTCTTATCAAACCAGACCACAGCCTTTCCGTGTCGATCCTCTTCTGCAAATCTATCATCCGCACTGAGTTTTTGGACAGCCAGGTCCACAAAGAAGAATTCGGGCGAATCATTTAGCAGATAGAAACATTGCGACATACCATGCCAGGCTGGTTCGGGAACCCGATATTTAAGCTTAAGGCCATAATTTTCAGTCAAATTCTTTTCAATTGCTTTAAAAGTATCCTCGATTTTATCATCATCACAGATAACAATGAGATCGATATCCGAGAATTCATCCAGATATCCGGTAGCAGCTGAGCCCCCCTCCCAGGCTGCGTGGACATAATCCATTTCATCCAATAATTTGTAGAGTTTGTTTTTCATTGATTCACGATAATTCATTATACCTCCTGTTTATTATATACCCCAGTAATCCTGAGGAAATTTTATATTTTCGGCATTGTCAATTTTAGATGTAGAAAACACCAATAGTTTACTATTATCAGTTAGAGCTTTGATTCCATTAGCATAACCTGGTGGAGCAACCAGGATACAAGGTTTATCAGAGGATATTGAGAATTTAACCGGCTTAATCTTTGGTGACGGATTATCCCAATCATCAACCTTGATAAGGAACACATCGAAGGCTCCTTCAAGCGGATAAAAATACTTAGCCTCCACTCGATGTCCCTGCCAGGCTCTAAAGGTTTGTTCATCATTATTGGAGATTATGTAAAATCGTTTCACATCAGGGAAATCAAAAGCATTTACATACTCAAGTGTCCCTCTATGATCTTCGAAAATACCGCCTTCAATAATGTAAGGTTCTTTGATATTACTATTTAGACACATAAAACTTCAGTAATTTCAGGGTGTTTTCCAGACCCTGTTTGTGTGTACGTTCATAGCCATGCGAAGCTGCTACACCAGGTCCAATCAGTCCATGGCGAATATCATATCCGGCCCGTAGTGAAGCTTCAACATCAGAGCCATAATAGGGATAGATATCAACTGCATACTGAAGTTTCTCTTTTTTGGCAATATCTATCAGAGCGTTAGTAACATCATAGTCATAAGGTCCACCTGAATCCTTGGCACAAATAGACACCTTGGTTTCATCGGTTTCGAGATCATCACCAACGGCACCCATATCAACGGAGATCATCTCTTCGACATCAGCAGGTAATCCAGAGGATCCACCATGTCCAACCTCTTCGTAATTAGTGAAAAGTAGATAGACTTTGCGATTCAGTTTGATGGTTCCGTCGGCAACCATTTTTGCTAAGCCCATCAAAATTCTGGCACTAGCTTTATCATCAAGGTGGCGGCTTTTTACATAACCCGAATCTGTAACAACAGTACGAGGATCAAAACTGACAAAATCTCCAGCGGAGATATCCAATTTTTTAACATCTTCAGCAGATTTTACTATTTCATCAATAACCACTTCAACAGTTGTATCATCACGTTTTTGTTTGCTCAATTCTGCATTAACATGGGCAGCAGGTTCCGTCATCTGAATAGTACCGCTATAGGTTTTACCATTTCTTGTATGGATAATACAGTTTTCGGCTTCAATATTGTTTTCTGGATAGCCGCCAATTTTTGTTAAACGGAGCCTTCCATTGGATTTAACCGCTCTTACCATAGCACCAAGAGTATCGATATGAGCGGCGAGAACCAGAGGATTTCCTTCGCCTCCCAACTCGACAATAACAGCTTTCTTGCGGGTATATTTTACCTGAAAATTTATCTCTTTAAATCGTTTTTCTAGATGTTCCGCAGCCATCTTAGTAAAACCAGACGGACTTGGTATCAAACATAAATCATTTACTTGAGTTACAACATAATCGATATACGCGTTCATCGTTATCTCCCTGTATTTCATTTCTTTGCTGCCTATTTGTTGTTCATTACAAAAAAGGTCAAATATTTATTTTGGATGAATAAACTGTTTAGCTCAGCTTCAAGATAACCAATGCCGCTCCTGCCAGCATAATCAATGTGGCAATTGTCTTTCGCGTCAGATAATGATCCTTGAACAATTTACCTCCGAAAACAACGGCAATAAATACAGACACTCTCTTCAAAGCAAGGACAAGAGCGACAGATCCAATTTTAACTGCTTCGATTTGCGACATTCTGTAGATAATTGTAAACAGAGAAACCCACAAAATAGGTTTCCAGGAATTACGGAAAACAGTTTTAAGTTGAGCGGAGTTGCGTCCTTTTATCCAATAAAAAAGAAGAAAATTAACAGCGAGAAATATGTGTTGAAACAGGATAAAGCTATTTGGCGCAAGTTTATAATTTTTGAGGATAATTTTGTCTAAAATTGAGGTTGTGGTGAAAATCGCCAGTGCTCCCAGAATATAGCGATGACCTTTTGATTTAACCAGAAACTTGAACGGTGCCAACAGGTCATCATGATGATGCACCTGCAAGATATAGGTTCCGATTAACAAGCCAATTAATCCGACGATTTGAAGCATCGTAAGTGATTCACCAAGAATAAGATAAGCAAACAAGGCAACCAAACCTGGCGTTAAAACCAGAAGCGGTAATGCACCACTAATCTCCAGATTTTTCAATCCCTTCATAACCAGGAGAAAGGAGAACATCCCCAGAATGGTTTTTCCATAAAGCACTAATAATGAAGGTGTTGTGATATGAGCAAAATTTATAAATCCAATAAGCGGTAACGAAACAACAACATTGAAGAGTGCGAGCAGGGTGGCAAAATCCAATGCCTCTTCTTTAAAAAGTGTCTTCTTCTCAAAAACAGCTGCTGCAGCACTGAATAGTGCCGAGATCAATGCAAATCCATACCACGTCATAACATCCCCCGAAAATTTGATACAGGATTTTTATCCAAAGCTCTGGTGTCAAGGGGAAGTGGGAAAAGGATTTTTACAGAGCGGAAACCGCTTTTATTACTTTAGGTAAAGTGCCTATGAAATTTGCAATAAAGTGTACTTTAAGAGCAGGATACAAGCTATCATATTTCTCGCGAAAAAACGCAGAAAGTAAAATAAGTTTACCTGAGTTTCTCTTTGATATATACTCCTTTTTTGTGGTAATGTTTGGTAACTACCCCGCTTGGTCGGAGAGCTGCTTGTTGGTGAAATATTATCAATATCATCTCAATAAAATACATTTACCCATTTCAGTGATTTTAGTATCTATTTTTAATCTATAATAATAAATTCCTGAACTTACATTTTTTTGGAAATCATCTTTACCATCCCAAGTGATATTATGTAAACCAGATGTTTGAAATTTATTAATTAAAGTTTTCACTAATTGTCCTTTAGTATTATAAATTGAAATATCAATAAAATTGTCTTGATTAAGAAAGAAAACAAATGTTGTATTCGGATTAAATGGGTTGGGATAGTTTCTAATAATTGAGTCATTACAAATAGAATCATTTGAATTGGATACGTATTCTATTGAAAGGTTATAATTTGATAGATAGGCACCACCACTTGATATGAATTTTGTTCTATCTGAATTGAATGCTAAGCACGTAGCTCCATGATCAATATACAATTCATCAATGAATTCAGGATTGTTAGAGTCACTTATGTCAAAAATTTCAAAATAACCCCAATGGCCAATAAATAATAAATCGTCTTTAATTGTTAAACTATTTGCATAATATTTATTATATGTTTCAATACATTGGTTAAATTCGATACTATTATCATTAATATTAAAAATTGCTATTTGATCAAGTAGACAGATATAAAGATTGTCATTGTGAATCGTGCTACCGGAATCATAATCCATGATACTAAATGGGGGAAGATTAGTGTTATAATAATAATCCAACATCTCTAAATCATGATTTAATAGCATGATTTCTCCAACTGATCCTAAAACTAGATAATTATCATTGATACAGTATGCATCTACTAAAAGAGAATTCTGTGGAAAATCAATATTCTCTTGATCAATTAGAGATAAAGTTTCATCATTTGCAATAAAATATTTCCGTAAAATATTTGGCATTGAATTAAAAGCTAACAAGGTATTTTCATTTTCTACTAAATTCATGATTTTCGAATCAGTTTCATCTAATGGAATAGAATCAATTTCATCATTTTTAAGAATAACAGATGAGTTTTGGCTTTTAAAACTTAAAAAATGTTCTGTACTTTTTAACCTTGATACATTTTTATAATTATCTAGGTAATTATCTATGAAAATTGGAAAATTGAAATCAGAAACATCATATGCTAATATGCCTGAATTAGAAGCGTCGCGAAGTCCAGCGTATAGATAATTACCACATATTGAAAGGCTACTAATAGCACCATAAACGTTTGAAAATATTAAGTCATTTGTAGTCGTATTTATGTCATAGGCTTTGAAATCTCCACTTGTAAAAGAAGTAAAAAGTAATTGATTATTTGTGGCTAATCCTATTGGAAAGTTAGGTTGAAATATACTCTCTGTTAACATTAGTTCATTATTGATTTCAAAAATATACATATTTTGTATTGTTGTGATAATCAAATTATCTAGAGATAATGTTGCATCAAGGTATAGGGTATCATTTAAATAATAGGAACATTGAACCGAAGGATTCATAATATCTGAAATATCAATTAGATAAATCATTCCATTGTTTGCATAAACTATCTTATTGTTGAATAATTTTATCATGTAATTACCGGAAGTTTCAACACCAATAGATGATAGCATAAATATATTATCTAAATTACTTATGTCATGGAAAGATAATAACTGATCATCCATAGATACAACAATATTGTCATTAATTAATGCAATATAATCATAACCATTATAAGGAAATTCTATGATAATCTCAAAATTATCTTTGTCAATTAACAATTTAGATCCTATTGAATAAACAAATATATAATTATTAGATTGGTATAATTGATGAAAAATACTATTAATTGATATTGAATCTACTATAGAAGCAGATCCTTCAGAATTTCTGTTGATTTTATAAAGTAATTTATTGTAGCCGAAATTATTGTTAGTTAATGCGTAGATATAATTTTCATCAATAACTGTCATATAAATCATTTCTCCAGGTATATAAAAATTGTTTAAATTTATTATCTCGTCATTATCTTCGTTAAATTCATAAAATTGTGAGCTTTTGAAGCCTGGAGAAAATATTATATCATTTTCAATATCAAGCCCTAAACAGGCAGGATTTGAAATTGGAACATCGTTAATTTTGGTAATATCCACACTGATGGAATAAACTGTACTGATTATATTGATAATTATTATTATGGAGATATTTTTTATAATTGTTATTGTAAAATTATAAGGGAGTGGGAATTTCATTTTAATTTCCTAATGGTGGATTAATTGGGTATGTTCCATCTAAAGATATTATGGCTGAACAATCAGCAACAATAGTTATATATGGAGGAACATTATTTAATATAAGAATTCTATCATCTGCAAAGATTTTAAGACATAGCATGATTAAAATCGAAATAAGTATTTTTTTCATACTAACACTCCATTATCATAAGTTCAAATTTTCGATTAATAGCTAAATCTAATATTTGATTTTCATAGATTAAAAAATCACTTTTGAAAATGATCCACTCCCTAGTTACATATACGTTATATTATGGACAAAGGGGACGAAAAGTAACGTATCATTCTATATATAAAGAAAATAGACAATAATTATTTCTTTTGTATTATTTATTATTTTATGTTTATTTGAGAATTATTTTTAATGTTAAATATATGCATAGAACTTTTTCCCCAGCATAAAATTAATTAATGACAATTTTTTTTATATCACTAATGGTTGGCGTGTACTACGTTCTTTCAACTACTCTTCTCGCTCAATGTGGGTGCGCTTGTTGAACTAAGCTGCTTATCGCAGCAGGATTTACATTTACCAGAATTATC
>CAYYLA010000184.1:0-6185 GCA_964441785.1 uncultured Candidatus Cloacimonadota bacterium
ATTGATGTTCCTTCATAGATCTTAGCCCCTACCTTTATCAAAGAATTTTTACCAATATACACAGGTCCAATAATTACAGAATTAGCCATAATTTTTGCACCTTCATCTAGCACAACTGGTCCTTCCGATGCATCAATTACTACACCAGGTTGTATCGTAGCTCCCTCGCCAATCCAGATATTGTATGGGTTAAGAACGGTTATACCTGTTTCTGTTTCAAAAAAATTATCCTTGTCATAGAAAAAATCCAGAAAATCACGCTTAATATACTCGCTGTTAGCATTAATGAAATCCCAATTATTCTTCCACAAACCAACCTTTAATTCACTCTTATCAAGGGTAAACATCTTTTCCCGCAGTTCTTTATAACTATAAGCCGTTTTCCTTTTCCTAAAGCGTGCTGCCACAATACTATCCCTATCAATTAGAGCATAATTCATGGGCATATTGTTTATAATTTTCACCAATTCCTCATTAATCTGAAGTCGTGAATTTATAAATATAAAATCTCCTCCGGGTACACAGTTTATCTTCCAATCGGGATGACGCTCTTCATACAATGGCTGCAGTTGTTCATCCATAAGATAATGATATTTATCCATATTAAAATAGGCTATCAGTCGTTGTCTTAATTTCAGGATACCTACACGTATATCGCCAATTGGTCTTGTCAAAGTTAGAGGATACAGAAACTCCCTGCGGTGATCATCAAAAATAATGTAGTGCACATTTCCCTCCTAGAATGTAATAATCTCTGGATTTTTTTTGCGGAATTTTGGCATTGCCATTCCGATTTCCGCATTTATATAGGTTGGATCACAAATCTGATAGATTTTGTTACCATATTGTATCGTATCACCAGTTATCTGCCCTTCGAGATATACAGCTGTTGCTATATGCCCGGGATAATCCAGAACAATAACCTCCAGATTAAGCAATGACCTGATTAGATAAGAAAAAATCACTGACCTGTCTTCGCAATCAGAATAAGGATAATAGAGCGTTTCGATACCTATAAGAGATTTTTCCCTGCCAAATTGATCATTATCCGTTTGATAATCAAAGGCTGTCTGAACAAAGCGCAGAAGAATATTTACAGCTTCACGCTGACTTTTTCCCTCCAATATCGGTTTAAATTGTTTGGATAAAGAATATTCAGCCTCGCTACTCATCGGTGCTTTCAGATATACCTCGAGATCTGTTTGAGGATAATCTTCAAAGAATGTTACTGTTGTTTCATTGAAATCTATGGTAACCGTATATTCAGCTTTTTTATAGGAAAAAGAATAATCTTTGGAGATGTTATTGGTATTTATTTGTGGCAAATGATTAATATTAAGATCCAATAAATCATCACTATCAGGATATTTTTGATCGTAGGTATAAATACCGCCTGATAAAGTATTTTGATCATCAAAAGTAATGAGATAGTATTTACGATTATCAATATTGATATAGGTAACACCATAAATGGTTCTATTGGTTGGAATCAGGAGATTGATCGTGTCGCTATTGTATCCAACCTTAATATCGAAACCTGTTTTGATAAGGAAAAACCAGCTGTATAATCGGGAAAGTGCGATATCTCCATCTGATATTTCTTCGGCAAGAGCGTTGGTCAGCTTGCAATAATTCCAATCATTGAGTTTCAGTTTGTTTTTATATTCTGTCAGTTGATCAATAGCATTGGAAAAATCATAATTCCCAGTTTTAAACCAGAAATCAGCGACAGCTTTTTTATCAACAGGTCTCATCAGCTCAATTTCGGGATTTTCATCAAATCCAAAAACGAGAGGTAAACCCCAGAAATCTATTTCAATTGAGCTCTTGCTATCAGGATTATAGACATCCATGAAATCATCTTTTTCAACAGATTCAATAGCAGTTTTCTTTGGTTTGGGAAGATCTATCGTTTCGATAATCTTATCATCAGCAACCGGAGTGGAAGATATTGGATTATCAATAATTGGAGCTACATCCGGCTTGGGTGTTACATCCTCCTGCTTTGATGATACAAGTTTAAATTCCTTCCAGTTATTTTTTAAAAATGTATGAAATTGTTCATCCTGCTTTGATCGATAACTTTTAAATTTTCCTATCTGTTTTTGTTTCCATTTATCATAATCCTCGGATCCTGATAATAAGCAACAAAGTGAACTCAACAATAGAAGTATGGCAATCCTGAAAAAATGTTTCATAACTCCTCCCGGGTTAAAACACGGTTATTTTTTCCATCTGAAAAAGCTGAATAAACCTAAGGTGGCAACTATTAACATATATACAGGTTGCACTATTATCCAAACAGGATAAAAGTTCAACAATTTTTTTTTGATATGAAAAACTTTAAAGCCATACCGAACTAATCTCAATTCGAATATATATTTTATCAAAAGGATTCCAATCGCCAGCCAGATATTGTAAAATAGCAGTATTATTGGGCAATAGGTTACAATTAATACAGCAACCAGATAGAAGAAAAATTCCGGATTAAGTGTAAACTGGAATTTCATATTGGATGCCCAACGTGATCGCTGATTAAGTAACTGCTTCCAACTATCAATAACCTGAGTAGTCATGAAGCTTGCGGGAGAGAAAGCAAATCGAATATTCACACCGGAACGATTCATTAATTGCATCATATTTACATCATCACCTGATACTATATGTTTGATCTTACTAAATCCACCCACTTTATCAAAAGCCTTTCTGGTATAGGAAAGATTCTGACCGGAACAGGAGAAATATCTATCTCTGGCAACACCACCTGCTGCACAGAAAAACATACAGAGGAAATCAAAGTGTTCATATTTCTGAACAAATCTGGCCTTAACCCAATCCAAAACTCTGGTTTTAGAAAAACCCACTACCATATCACAATCATCGGAATAGTGCGCTACCATCGCTTCGATCCAATCTTTACCCGGGATACAATCGGCATCAGTAAAAAGAAGAATCTCACCGGAAGAGAATTCTATCGCCTGCTGAAGAGCATTTTTCTTAGGTGAAACTGCTTTTTCACGCCCCTCAACATTGATCAAATTTATATTTGGCCACTTCTGTTGAAACTGCTCAACAATCTCTGCTGTTCGATCGTTAGAGCTATCATTGGCAACGATAATTTCAGTTAAATCCTGCGGATAATCCTGATTGACTAGTGAGGTCAGCAGGTTCGAAATATTGTGCTCCTCATTTCTGGCGGCGATGATAACAGATACGTTTCTCTTGCGGAAATCCCTCTGTTGCCCATTCTGTTTCAGTCCCTGCAAAAATAAATCAGCGTAGCGAACATAGATCAACAATCCTATAACAGTGATAATGATCAGGTAAATTGACACCTCCATTAATCGTCCTTCAGAAGATCTCTGAACAACAGGTCCAGAGGATGCACATATTCTTTAACCATGGTTGAATCATTATAATTTTTCCAGACAGGTCTGTTAATCATCAAACTATCAGGGCGTTCTACATATTTCCGCCCCTCTACAATAGCTGCACCGGTAAGATCAATAGAACGGGCTACATGCTTAGGTTTTATAAAGATTGAATCAGGTTTGGAGGTATCGGGTATAACCTCTTCAAAAGCTATACGTTCGGGGAAATTATATCGTTTCCCACCTAGATCAATAACCAGCGAATCCATGTCATGCTCTCTGTATAAGGTTGGATAGAAATTGTAGCTCAAACTATCTGACAACGGCGTTGGTTCTGTGCCTGCGATAAACATTTCTGAGAGCGTCTCTTCGTAACGACTTTTGGGTAGTAATCCGGTCTCTTTTGATATGGTAACATCTATCAGTCCCTCCGGACGCTTGATCGTATAAATCGAGCTATCTACGATAGGTTTCCCATCGGCATTGACCGGAGAGTTCAAATAAATATATTTTCGCATAATTGGTGGCCAGGCGGGTAATGCAGCGGTAGCACCACTCTGACTTTTGCCAAGGGTGCTGTTATCATCAAATCCAACCCAGATACCGGTTACAAGCTTGCGATTATATCCTATAAACCAGGCATCTCTAAAATCATCGGTTGTCCCTGTTTTTCCTGCAGCTGTCCATCGATACCCACCGTTCTGCCAGCGTATCCCAACCCCGGTTCCTGATTCTACAACTGACTCCATCAAACTGACCATTTGATATCCAACCTTCTCATCAACTACACGGATCTTCTCCGTTTCATCAATCTCCAGAATATTACCCCGCTTATCCTCAACACGTCTTATAAAAACAGGACTTACGCGTTCTCCTTTATTGGGGAATGTGGTATAAGCAGAGATCAACTCATAGGGATAAACCTCAACCGATCCAATGGCTAAGGTTAAGATCGGATAGATACTGGTCGTCAAGCCAAAACGTCTGGCAAAATCACGGACTTTTCGCGGTCCAACATCATAAATAGTTTTGATAGCAAAGACATTTCGTGACTTCATCAGACCCTCACGCAGTCGGGTATATCCAAAGTATTTTCGTGAATAATTATGCGCCTGATACACTAAGGTATCGCTGTGAATAAATGATACGGGCTCATCCTGAACGATTGTAGCCGGCGTATACCCATTAACAAGCGCTGTTGTATACAAAATAGGTTTAAACGCTGATCCCGGTTGCCTTTTTGCCTGCATTATCCTATTGTACTTACTATGGTTATAGTTTCTACCTCCGATCATAATCCTTACATATCCCGTTTCAGGCTCTATAGCAAAAATACCACCTTGAACATAAGGCGTTACAATGTTTACTGTGTCAGCAGGGAAATCGGCATATTTAACTTCATAGTCGTTTTTATCTTCAAATTTGGTTAGAACATAGTTCATGATGGAATCTGCGTAAGCTTGAAGTTCATAATCAATTGTAGTATATATTTTTAATCCACCGGTGAACAATTTTGTTGTACCATATTTACGTTCTAATTCAGGTCGTATGTATTCAATGAAATAATCAGCAGAGCTTTTGTTTCCCTTAGGCTGAGAAAGTGCAAGAGAATCATGTACCGCCATGGTGTATTGTCCCGGAGAAATAACATGTTCTTCCATCATTCGTTTTAATACGATATTACGCCGCTTTAGCGCACGTTCCGGATGCCGATAAGGATAATAAGCGCTGGGCAATTGTGGCATTCCAATAATCAACGCCGCTTCAGAGATACTCAACTCCGATGGAGATTTATCAAAGTAACGACTCGAGGCTAGTTCTATCCCATATAAACCCGGCCCAAAAGGAGCTTTATTAAAGTATAATTCCAGAATTTCTTCTTTGGAAAAATGTTGCTCTATTCTAACAGCCAGAAGTAATTCTTTAAATTTGCGAGGGAATGTTTTATCCAACGAAAGAAACATGTTACGAGCTAGTTGCTGGGTAATTGTACTGGCCCCTTGAGATAAACTCATATCTTTGATATTAATCAAAAGAGCTCTGGTGAATCCCATTAAATCCATTCCCCAGTGTTGATAGAAATTCTTGTCTTCAACCGCGATCAAACCATCGATAACATAATCCGGTAACTCGTTGAGGTTTGTTAACCTTCGTCGTTCTACCTGAAATGTATGGATTAGATTGTCATTGATATCATAAACCTCTGATCCAACCTTCATCTCATAACGCTGTAACTGAGAAAGAGGTGGCAACTCTTTGCTGTAATAATAGAAGAGTCCCAAACCGATAGCAATAAAGAAAACAATGATAAACATTGCATATTTCAGATATGTAAGAATCCATTTTTTCATATTAATCCCTGATAAAAATTTTGTTTTGCATTATCCATGCTATATATCCGGTAATTATACCGGTTACAATTCCCAGAAAAATCAGCAATGGCGTCAAATAAAATATTCCATTGTTTTGAATCAAAATTAACCGCACCACAACTATTTGTGCTGCATTATGAGCAACAGCTCCGACAATACTGATGCCAATAATACTGAAAGGAATTCTGCTGGATCTAACCAGAAACATCAATATCAATGATAGTAGTGTGCCACCAAGTGACATCAGAAGAGTGGGACTGAGAATCGTTCCAGCCAGAAATGCACCCAAGATTGTTTTGGATAGTCCAACAACAGCAGCTGCTTTAATACCGAATTGATAGAAAACGTAGAGAACAACAGCATTAGCTAATCCCAGTTTCATAAAAGGAACCGGCTTGGGAATTAGATTCTCCAGAACAAAAACTGATACTGCTAAAGCAGT
>CAYYLA010000185.1:0-6176 GCA_964441785.1 uncultured Candidatus Cloacimonadota bacterium
TTTCTCTCATATCTATTTCCTGAATTAATTTTGAACCATAAAAAACAACTAAAGTTTAAAGTAAATAAAATATTTAAAATCTAATTAAATCTAATTGCAGATAATGGTTCGCGCATGCGGCGTTCTTTCCGTTTTCTTCTTGCTAAATGTGGGTGCACTTGTTATAGGCTTCATAATGTTAAACTTGTTTACCACAGCATTTTTTATATTTATCTCCACTACCACATGGGCACAATTCATTTCTACCGATTTTTTTATGTTTTGCTAAAAAGTTTTTAATATTACTTTTCTTCAATTCCTCAACTTCTTTTATTATATCGACATTGTTGGATTCATCACGAAAATAAATTTCAAAATCCACTTCATTGAAATCAATGGTTTTAACAAATTTGAAAACAACCCAAGTATTAATTCCCATGTGCTCCATCTTAACTTTACAATAATGTTCAATATCTACGATATTTTCAAGATCACTTTCAGCATTAACTATGTAAGAAGTTATACCCATGTTTAAAGACTTATAAGCTAGAGTAAAGTTATGAGGTTTATTGTCAGAATTAAATTGTTTATAGATTTTCTTGATATTGATAAGAATTGTATCTCTACCCTCTTTATCAATACTTAGTAGGAAATTAGTAATAAATGAAAAATATTCTTTGCCTGTTGATTCAATTGCCTTAACAAATTGTTTATATTCAGTTGATATTTTAAGAACTGGCTTTTCACCTGAACTTACGGAACCTTCTTTGAAGAAGTAATACCTATCTAAAGCATCTGTATAACCATCTGGAATAAACTTATTTACTCCCTTAAAATCAGTTGGCACAAAATATAAACCTTGATCTAGAAAAAACATGAAGTAATCTAATTCATCTTGGCTATAGAATTGTTGTTCAATAACATCTAATCTTCTTTGAAGATATAATAAAAACTCACTTGGGAATTCAATTAGCTCTGATATTACTTTTAAATCATTAAGATATACTGACCAAAACCAATTTTCAGATTTGTTTAACCCAAAAATCTTCATATCAGCAAGTTCAGTTGAAAGGAAATTAAGATTATCTAAAGTAACATTGATTAAATAAATATTATCAAAATCATCTCTTCTAAAAATTATTTCATTACCGTTTTTTTCTTTAAACTTAGCAGGCACATTACCTTTGATATATTTACGGGTTCTTAATGCTTGTTCATATGCTTTTTTCATAGTTTTTTTTGTGTCAGTTTTTAATGCGACAAGACTTCCTCTTCTTGAAGATAATTTCAGTGCATTTGCTTTTGCTTCAATTATTAGTAAATTTCTATCAAATTCTACTATAATATCAGTTTCAAATTCCTCATTATCAATACGGTATTTTAAATTTTGATATATATTTGCTTGGGGAATAATATCTTGAAAGTATTTTGTAGATTTATTTTCTAAATATTCATCTCGCCCTCTTTTTAAATAATACTCAGAATAATAATTTTCATCTTTTTCTTTGATCATTTTTTCTAATATATGTCTAATATTTCTACCTAAGATTGGATAAAAGAAACAATAATACTTTTCTTGGTGTTTAATTATCGGTTTTTCTTTGATTATTGTATCATTAATTGGCCAGCATTTGTTAAATTGTAAGAACATGTCATTATTACCCAAGTTAGTGGATAAAATCCTTAATAGTTCTTCAGGTATAAACTCACTTGGTGAAATTATCATGAAGTCATCCATTACTTGCATCTGAGCATTCAGATTATCTTCAATAGATTGTTTTATAGATAATATGCCTTGCATGATTTGATTATAAGAAAGCCCATAATGCTTCTCAAAAAAATCAGTATGTTTATTAAATAAGTCATTTACCATTTCTGCATCATGTGATTCATAACAATCTCCTCTTACGTAAATGTAATTTGAAATGGTTTTAAATCTTATTTCTTCCATGAGGTGAATATCCTGATCTTCTGAATTTTTTTCAGTAATTTCAGAACCAAAATACCATACTGTATCAGAAACAATTTCTTTAATTAATTTTGAAAATTCTTCAGAAATTTCTTTACTAGGTTTCAAATCCCAACCATGTTTTTTGCAGCTAATGATTAGACTAATTGCATATTCAATAAATATTTCAGCACGGCTATCTGTACTTTCTTGATAATCCTCAAGGCAAAGTATTTGATTTTCCATAACAATTTTTTGAAGTAATGTGAATGGATTGTATTTTTCTATTAATTTAAGTACTTTGTTGATTTTAAAATTAATTTCTTCTTTTAGTTTTTGTCTATTCTCTTTTATTCTTGAAAGGTTTTTTATGTGCTCTTCTTTAGATAAATTTGATTTGTATACAAGATTTCTTCCAATCTTTTTCACTGTGAATGGTCCAAAATCATGAGTTTCACATTGGATTTTAACTTTCTGTTTTTTATGTCTATTTTTTTTCTTTCCCATAATTATACCTCATTTTGAAGCCTATAATGCTGCGCAGCTGCCCCGCTTACGCGGGGAGCTGCTTGTTATGTACCATTAATATCTATTTAATCAATATCATCTTCCTGAAAGTTTCCAAATTATCACTTTTCAATCTGCAATAATAAATCCCTGAAGAGACGCTTTGTCCAAATTCATTTTTACCATTCCAGATTACTTGATGTTTTCCTTTTTTAATATTTGAGTCTATTAAGGTTTTAACAAATTGACCCTTAATATTATATATTGATAACAATACCTCAGAATCTTCTAAAATTGAGAACTCTACATAAGTCACAGGATTAAATGGATTTGGATAATTACTCAATTCGTAATTCGTAATCGGTAACTCATCATTTGTATTATCAGTTCCCTGCCATTCGTAGCACCCCATATCGATATTATCTCCGTAGATTCGTGGATTACCGGCAAGGTCAATATTGGGTAATTCTACTTCTTCCGGTAAGTCCAGTGTTCCGGCATCAATACAGGGTGAGTTGCTTAAGAGATGATACTCATTCAATCCAGATTCAATATAAAATGGATCATAAAATAAATTATCCCCAATCCAGTTCATTGTTCCATTCTCATGATAATATACGTTATCATCACCACCCTCAAGCAAAGAGTTATACACATTTATAGTACAGTCATCATCATATATAATTAAAGTTCGATAATCATTATCATATATAATCGAATTATAGATAGAGATCTCTGAGTTATCTGCTGCTAATATACAAGATCCATTAGGGTAATTTATCTGGTTATCAATAAATGTACAATTAATTATCTCTGCATCGACGTATCTTGATATATGAACACCTACTACCCCTCCTTGATTACCACCATTAAATATGTTTCGATTTCGAGTAAATTGACTGTTTACAATAGAACAATTGTATTCACCAACACCTGAGTAGTGTCCCCAAAAACCTATTGCCCCACCATCTCCATAGCCGTCACCATGATAAGCATTATTATTCTCAAACGTACAGTTCTCAATTGTCAAATCAATACCTCTACCCAAACTGGTTTCAGGGGATATATCCATAACTTTAGATCCGGTATTATCCTTAAATATGCAATTCTTAAAAGAAAAAATCCCTTCGCCACCTTCAATTACCCTATCATCTGCATCACAATCTGAGACTATGCAATTCTCCATGTACAATTCAGAATAAATTGTTTTTAATGATATGCCACTTGCATTTAGATAAGGAGTAGCACCATTTATAAGTGTTAGATTTTTTAAATTGATTAATTTAATCTCTCTTTTTGTTGAAGATTGTATTATGTTTGTCTGATTTTCAGCATCTAATATACTGTTACCATCTAGAGAACCATGAATTTCTGTATGGTTTTTGTAGTTTAAAGGAAAAGCCTGGTTGTTTCCAGATCTGCTATATACCCCTTCTGAAAGATAAATAGTATTAGGATTTAGGCTATCAGGTTTAATCAACGTTTGTGCCCATGCTATTGTTTGAAGCGGCTCATCAGGTGCTAGTCCACTATTTTCATCACTACCATCTGGAGATACATAAAGATTATGATTAATTTCTTCAATTTTGGGACTTGTAACAAATATATCATAAGTCTCAGGAAAGGTTATATGAAAATTAGTAAAGTTTATAACAGTTAAAGTGTCTATGTAAATAAACACGTAATTATTTACAGAAGAGAAGCTTAAATCTGAGCCAGTACAGGAGTAATTAAGATATATATTATTCGGTTCATCTATACTAAAAATAACATCATTCATATCATTTGCACTATGAAGCCCACCACCACCATCTGATGCATGATTGTAAGAAATAGTATTACCAATTAATTCTGTATCTGAGTCTCTTGTATAAACTCCTCCACCATAATTGGCAAAATTCTTTGTTATTTTGCAGTACTCTAATCTAATACCTGAATCAACCACATATAGTCCACCACCACCTCTATAGTAATCATTTAGGTATCCATTTTTGAGTGTAAATCCTGACACTACTGCATCCTCACAAGAATCTACAAGCACGCATCTACCTGAATGATTTCCATCAATTATGGTATTATCTATTATTGAGGAATTATTTGTAAAGATGTATGTTGAGGCTAAAGTTATAGATTTTGAGTGGAAATCTATATTCTCATAATAAATACCTGGATAAACAATTAACGAATCCCCATCGGATGCATTGTTGATTGCTTCCTGGATTGAGGTGTAATCCTGGGTTCCATTTATATCTATTGTTATCAGAATACCATTTAATGTTGCATTAATGATGATAAATGAAATCAGTAATATGATTTTTTTCATATATCCTTCTAAAGTAGGGGAGGTTCCCCTCCCCATACAGTCCTTATTTATTTGATCAACATCATCTTTCTAACATATTCTTCATCTTCACCTTTGATGTTATAGAAGTAGATTCCGCTACTTACTCCTCTGTTAAACTGATCACGTCCATTCCAAATCACCCGATTCTCTCCTTTTGGGCATAAATCATCATATAAGCTGACAACTTTCTGACCCTTGATATTGTAAATGTCAACTGAAATATGCTGTTCTGCAGTAGATGTGAAAGAAATAACAGTACTTACGTTTCTATCCGAGCTCATAGGATTAAAAGGATTTGGATAGTTTCGCAGTTTTTTTATTGCTTTGGGGATATCATCTGAATTTCTATTGGATATATTTACTGACCTTATATGTTTCTCACTGGATAAAGATAATTTCTTATTTCCTCTATGTCTAATATCCATCAATCGATGATTCATTTTTTTTACTGTACCTCGCGTTCCAGATACTACTTGGAATGAAATTTCTGCTGTAGTATCGTCAGAAGTATATGCCAATACTTGTGTTGGTAGTGATTCAACGACAGTAGCTCCAACACAGACTCCATCTTCAAATACACCAACTTCTGAGACCTCACCTACTCCTTCTACTGCCAATATCTCATATACATCATAATCTGCTTTTTCAGTGTAGTCAAATGACTCAGGTTCTTTAGTTTGAATAGATTTTGTTTTACTTGTTTGTGAAGGCTCCCATGTAAAGCTACTGACAGAATCATAAAATGTGATAATATAAGTCTCACCATACTCAAAATACTTTCCGTTAGCTGATGAGCCCCATGGTCTAGGGTCTGTAACTAATGAATCTCTCCCTTGAGAATCATCAAAATATACCCAATACTCAGATTCTATTTTAGAAACATTGTTCCAGTTTGTCACAGGTGATTCAATAAAAATACTATCAATTCTTGTAGGCTCTTTAAGAGGGTACCCAATCCAATATCCAGTACTACAAGGTATATCATAAGAGTAATCCTCAACCAAAGATCCATCAATAACATATTCATAGGATGTAGAGACTGTATCTGTGCGATGGATTTTATAACCCACATGACGATATAATTCATTTGAAAACTCATTATATCCTACAAAATCTTCACTATTCTGTTGATATTCTATTTCTTTTTCAAAATAATCTATTTGTCCCTTTAGGCTAAGAAAATCATCAATAGTAGGGTCACCATCTGATCCTAAAAAGCTGGTTGAATCAACGCCTGTAGTATCAACAGCAATCTGGTAATCATTTGTACCACTTAGAGTAAGTTTAGGAAAAGAACACCAATCCCAACCGGAGCCAATATATCTAGTATCAAAAGGTAGGAAATAAGGTTTATAACCAATATCCTTCCTTGAGTTATCAGGATCTCTATCATCTTCA
>CAYYLA010000186.1:0-6113 GCA_964441785.1 uncultured Candidatus Cloacimonadota bacterium
AATTGAAAACGCATGGTCAGATGGGGACAATCATTGGAACTCCACTGCGCCCCTGACCTGGGAGTACGAAGGTCAGATCCTGACCGGCCTGCTCGGTAACATCTGGTCCGACTATGACGGCTTGGACTGTGACAGCGACGGCATCGGCGATACGCCTTATATTATCCCAGGCGGTATAGTCGGCCAGGAGCCTGAAATGGACTATCATCCCATCGGGGGCGGGCAGTGCGGCTCTGCACTTGAGGTCGAAAAGGTTGCTGGTAGTATTCGTATAGTTGTGTTTAATGAAATTTGTTTTAATTATTATGATGAGCAGTGAAGAATCAATCTGCTGGATTCAGCTTGGGGGAGCTGCTTCAGCTCACGTATCCTTAATTTCCCTCCCAAAAAATGAGGAGAACAGATGTTTAAGAATTACTTAATCACCGCTTATCGCAATATTGTCAGACAAAAGACGTATTCTGCGATAAATATAATTGGTTTTGCATTGGGCTTGGCTGTTTGTTTAGCTATCACATTTTATGTGGTTGATGATTTATCCTATGATAGATTTCATGCTGATGCAGAAAATATTTATCACGTTTTAACTCATGATACTTATTCCCATGACGAAGCGCTTAGCTATTCTATTACAAATGGACCCTTAGTTGCAGGTTTGAAAGAGAATATCCCAGAAATAACTAAGGCAACCAGAATCGGACAGCTGGGACTCAATTTGGAATCACAGATAGGGGGTGATGAAGAGCGGGAGCGGGTTAGAGGTCGAACTCTTATGGTTGATCCAGAATTTTTCGAGATTTTCAGTTTCAAGATACTTGAAACTACCCAGGAGACAGTTCTGGAAGACTTCACCGGGGTATATATAACAAGGGAATTTGGAAAACGACTTTTCGGGGACAGAAACCCGGTTGGTGAGGCTGTGCCAAACAATACCATAGAAGGTGCTTATGTTGCCGGTATTGTGGAAGAGCATCCCAGAAATTCTCATCTTCATTATGATGCTATTGTAAAACTGGATATTCTACAAACTCCACTCTGTTGGGTTTCCTGGGAAAATCTGTCGTTGCAGGGATATTTTAAGATATCAAAAAATGCTGATCCAGCTGTAGTAGAAAGCAAGATTGTAGATTTCGCGCGCAGTCAGGGTATTGCAGAGGTTTTTAAACCTGGTATGCAGCCATTATTGGATGTACATTTGAACTCCAATCATTTGCGTTATGATTATCTCAATTTTTGGAAAAATGATAAGGTAAAAGTCTACACAATGGCAATTATCGCGATCCTTGTTCTGATTATTGCTTCCATTAATTTTATCAACCTTTCCAGTGCCAGAGCTATAAGGCGTGCTAAAGAGGTTGGATTAAGAAAGGTTGTCGGAGGAACTTATAAACAACTATTCGGCCAATTTCTTTTTGAATCGGTTCTTACAACGTTGCTGGCAATGGTTTTAGCTTTAGGATTGTTTGAGATTTTTCTTCCACATCTTAATGATTTTTTTGGAAAAAATCTTAGTTTTAATCTTATAGAAAATTATAAAATCACTCTCTCAATTGTAGGAGCATCAGTTCTTATTGGTTTGATATCCGGATTGTATCCAGCTACGATTTTATCTCATTTTAAACCGGTAACTGTGTTAAGGGGTAAACTCTCCAATGGTGGTAAAAAATTAAATTTCAGGCATGTTTTGGTTATATGCCAGTTTGCTGTTTCAATTGCTTTGATATCCTCTGTCTTTATCGTTATACAACAGCTACAATATCTTTCTAATGTAGATCTTGGATATGATAAAAATGATGTGCTTATCCTAAATAACTTTGATAATGAACCCTTTAAATTGCTGAAAGAGGATTTGAAAAATCAACAGTTTGTTGAATCTATCGGAGCATCGTCCAATCTGCCGGGAGCTACATTTGTCCGGCTTGAGGTTGTAGCTGAAGATGCTGATTTCGATAAAGGATTAATGTTTGATAGAATGTTTATTGATGAAGGATTTATCGAGACCCTTAACATCGATCTGGTAGAGGGTAGAAATTACTCGGCAGAATTAGTAACTGACGTGGATGAATCAATTATTATTAATAAAACTGCAGCGAAAAGTTTTGGTTGGGATGATCCGATTGGTAAACGTATTACCATGATAGATGAAAATGAGGCAAGGCTTACCCGCAGGATTATTGGTGTAATTGATGATATAAATTTTTCAACTGCAAAACGAAAGGTGAATCCTATGATCCTTCCCTTCAGCCCGGAATTTGATCCTTTGCTGATGGTTAAGATCAAACCCGGTTCAGTTGAATCATCGTTAGAGGCAATTGAAAGGATTTATCATGAATATCTTCCCGAAGCACCATTTCACCCTGATTTTCTCGAAGATATCTACCTAAATCAGTTCGGGAATGAAGAGCAGTTTGCAATTAATATTGCTGTTTTCTCTATCCTTGCTATTGTCATCGCCTGCCTTGGTTTGCTGGGTCTTGCCAGTTATACAACTCAGCAACGTCGCCGTGAAATAGCAATTCGAAAAGTACTTGGCTCGTCTGTTAGGTCGGTTGTGGTATTGCTCTCGAAAGATTTTACTATCTGGGTTATTATTGCAAATTGCATTGGATGGCCACTTGCCTATTTCAGTATGAAAATTTGGTTGAATAATTTCATCTATAAAACAAATCCAAACATCCTGATTTTTCTGATGTCAGGGGCTATTGCATTGATAGTTGCCCTGCTAACTGTTAGTGCCCAAACCTTTAAGGCTGCTAATGGAGATCCTGTGAACTCCTTGAAATGGGAAGGATAGAGGCTTTGGGAAAAAGAAATCCTCCTTCGCCAAGGCTATGGAGGATCTGCGAAAAGAAAAAAGAAAAATAGCTGCCACGAAGTCATTAAGATACAAAAAGACACGAAGAATAAAGATTTATACGCAATCCAGAGGCTTGTAAACCTTTGGCGTATAAAGAAAAAGAAAAAAGAAAAAAGGGAAAAAAGATTGAATTTTTCACTGTGTCCGGCTGATCTTAGAACTTATTCACCGATTAATCAATTGTCAATACAATCTCTATTGTATATGTCCCCTGATGTGGCATTGTAATTTTCAAGGTATTGTGATCCTTCATTATCAAATTCTTTTCAATATAAATTGTTAAATCATCCTGCTCAATTTTGTGATATAAATATCTGTTTTCCAAAGGTGAATCTAACCGACCGGTTAGAATTTTTACAGCATTTCATCAGCCCTTCATGACGATGTGATAACCGAATGTAACTGCTTTGGTGCGTGGTTTGATAAATGCGAGTAATTCGGAGGGGATCTTAACTATGTAGTTCATTGTAACCATCCAATATTTTCAATTAATTGTCTATTTAGCTTCAAGTCTGGATGTTCGTTTGGATCTTTTTTATTGTATTTTAATCTTCGACTGTCAAACCGGGATATTTGTTCTGCAACAAGTATGTCCCACTGGATTGGATTAACCGGAGCCAATAATCTATATGATTTCATAAAAGTCTTGAAGGTATTATCGAATTTTTCGGTAGACTGAAGTGATGCAAAGAAAAGAAGAAAGTGAATAATGTCAGCTTCAGCGAAATCATATTCCCATTCAGAGAAATCCAGCATATAATAATTGTCATTTAATGATGATCTGATGAAATTATTAGGATTAGAATCTGAGAAGCAGAGACATTTATCTCCTTTCCTTTCCAGATTATGAAGTTTTGCAAAAAGTGCTGCTATTGCGGCAAAATCAGGATCAGTCTCTTTACCTAACAAGGTTCCATCGATGTATTCAATAATGAGCGTATTGGAGTTATTATGATCAAGAAGTTTGGGAACAAAATCCAATGATTTATTGTAGATATACAACTCTTTTTTAAATTCATTGTGGTTTCGGCAAATCTTAATTACCTCACCCCGCTCTTTTTCGATTACAATATTGCTTTTCATAATATCCTCATAAAAAAGAAGATAATCCGAGCACTATTCGTCAATAATAATTTCAATTCTGCCTTTTTCACAACCTTTTAGATTACGAATTAATGCTTTTATCGATTCGCGATAAGCATCTTGTACAAAAGGAACTATCTTAATCTCTTTGCCATCAACTTTTAATTGGATTTTCAGGTTGTTGTCCGTATGGCAGTCACTTCTTAAAGCAGTACCATTAAGAATTTTTCCAACCATCTCGAAGCATGTGCCACCACAATGAGTGCAACATTCTGGATCTGCATCGGGTAATACTTTAAATACCTTCTCTTCTACAAGGTCAGCCAATCGTTCCGCTTCATTTCTAGAGCTGATAACAGGAAGATTCCCATAATGTTCATGATCATCAGCATAGATTCCGGAGATAGCAAAAACTGTAGGATTAACCAACTCCTCTAACTGAGATTCATCTTTTGCACACATAATGCGGGGGAGAGGAGAACTTTTCATACCCTCTACTACAACATAGTCAGCACTGAGATGGGATAACATCTGATTAAGAGTTAGACGTTCGTGCCATATCTGATACGTCTCTGTCAAACCACGGGCAATTACAACCTCATTACTGGCATTCCAATGTTTCCATGAGTTTGAACCTTCGGTTTCCATTGTAAATTTTTCTGAATGAATATCCTTAATTGATACAACCTTGTATCCTCGCTTTCTCAATACTTTGATAAGATTTACAACTGTAGTTGTTTTGCCTGTATGGTGTAATCCTGCTACACTGAAGACTTTCATATAACCTCCGAAACAATAATAAACATAAACAATGCGATCACCGATAACTGGATTATGAGGTCATGTGGCTTAAGTTTATCCTCATAAAGATATGAACGATATGGGTATAATCTGAATGCTCTCAATTCTAATGAGATTGTTCGATACCTGATATCGTGGATAGCCTGAGCCAGAACCGGGAATATTATACCTAAAAAGATTTTGGGACGCTTAACCAGTGGAAGATTATTTAAATCTATACCGCGTAATTGTAACGCTTCCATGGTTAATTTAAATTCCTTTGAGAAAATGGGAATAAAATGGATCACCGTAGCAACCAGAAAGGAGATCTCAAAGGGGATTTTCCATTTTTTAAAAGCAAGGATAAAATCGTAGTAAGGGACATCAAACAAAAGACCTGCAACGATAATAATGAGAAAAAATCTCAATGATGAAGCTATCCCATATTGTAATCCAAGATCTGTTATTCTGATGAAACCAAACGAGAGGATTGGTGTTCCTTCTCTTCGGAATAGAAGCTGAAAAATCATGATCGTAATAATTATCCTTCCAAGGTTTGATAACCGTTTCAGAATTCGCTGACGATCATTTCTGCTTGGATTTTTGAGAAATAACAGGACAACCGCTATTGCCAGCAGTGATAATTGAACCCACACACGTTGGTAGATTACCGAGAGTGAGGTAAGGCAGATAACGATAACCAGAAGTGTCCTGATATTGAGTTTCATCAGATTTTGATCTCTCCACTGATTACGAAGTTAAAGCCTTCGCCAGGGTAACCATACTCTTCCTGATAATCTTTATCAAATATGTTCTCAACACCAACCATGATTTTAAATCTATCCCACTTCTTATCCAGATAGACCGAATGAAGCCAGAAGGATGGTAAGATTATTGATTCACGTTCTGTTTGACGTTCATCTTTCCACATCATCTCATAACGAAGATTGAATGACCACGGTAACGAAAACATCTCTTTGATGTTTACAGTATTCTCTGGAACACTTAACAGACCATAATCACTGTCATCAGTGTACTTTATCAGAGCATAATCGATTTGATGATCCCATAACAGATGTAGTTTGAGCATACATTCATATCCATAGGATTCTATTTCATAGAAATTCTCATAATAATTTTGAACTTTGTCGATAAGATTATGGATCAAATTATAATAGACTTGTTGGGTAATCGAACCGGCATATGATCCAAAGGTAAAAGGTGTTTCCAGGGTGAATTCACTTTTCCAGGCTGTCTCTTCTTTCAGATCGAGATTACCGGATGTACTACTGAAGAGTTGATGCATGCTTGGATATTTCGTGTTGAATGATCCTGCCAGCCCCGCGCCGCCACGCGCGACCTGCACTGGGGCGTGCCCGTGCCCCTGCCCGAC
>CAYYLA010000187.1:0-6091 GCA_964441785.1 uncultured Candidatus Cloacimonadota bacterium
TCCTTGTCTTTTGGACGATAGCGTAAAGACCAATGATGAATTTTCCGGGAAAATTGAAATGCTGAGAGAAATCATCTCTGATGCAGTAGAAAATAATCGGAAATTGCTTATTTTCAGTCAGTTTGTTCAGATGTTAAAATTGTTACGTGGGTTGCTTACTACATTAAAAGTACCTTATGAATACATGGATGGATCTGTAAAAGACAGGCAAAAAAGGATAGATAATTTTAACAACAACCACAATATCAAAGCATTCCTCATAAGTTTGAAAACCGGTGGTTACGGTCTCAATCTCACAGCGGCTGATACAGTAATTATCGTTGATCCATGGTGGAATCCAATGGGTGAAAATCAGGCTATTGATAGAGCTCATAGGATTGGACAAACCAGAAAGGTATTAGTCTATAAACTGATAACAAAAAATTCTATCGAAGAGAAAATTCTAGCTCTTCAACAAAATAAGCGTGAACTATTTGATAATATTATTGAAGATGGTCAAAATATTGTTAAAAATATGACTATCCATCAATTGAAAAATCTTCTGGAGTATAACAGATAATGGATTATTTTTATTCGGTTAATGAATATACATGTTTTACTACAAAGATCAAACGATCAACTTTTATTGGGCATTTAGCCTATGTAGAATCAATCGAGGAAGCCAAGGAATTTATATCCAAAATTAACAGTGAACATAAAACCGCAACACATAATTGTTGGGCCTATGTTGTTGGAGATAAAGGGCAGACGTTTCATTCATCGGATTCTGGAGAACCTTCAGGGACAGCTGGTAAACCAATGCTAAATGCTTTACAGAAAAATAGACTGACCAATATAGCTGCGGTGGTCACCCGATATTATGGAGGAGTTAAGCTGGGCGTTAGAGGTTTGATTGATGCTTATGGCGGAACGCTGGAGGAGACCGTCAATGTCGCTTCCCTTAAAAAACTGGTTGAATACGATATCTTCCGTGTTCAGTTAAGTTATGATTTTTTTGAAACCTTCAAATATAATGTAACAAAGATGGGAGCAGAGCTGGGAGATATCCAATATAGCGATGTAATACAGCTGGAATTATCCCAGGAGAAGCCTCTGGCCGAAGAATTAAACCTATATCTTGAATCACTGTCGCAAGCTGGAAAAATCAGTGTTAATAATATTAAACAGTAATAAAAATTGAGAATACTATGACAATAGATCGTTATATTTTAAGAGGTTATTATCCCAATTATAAGCTATTGATTATTGCTCTTGAAAATCGATATCTCTATAAGGGTTATAATGAGTTATCAGGATATCTTCCCACTGAAATTGAACTCTTTGGTGATGATTTGCCAACTCCGAAACTGATAAATGTTCGTTATGAAGATGTTCTTTATCTAAACAGTAATAAATCCAAGGGAAATCAATATCTTCAGTGGATTATTGAATCAAGAGATGGAGATGTTGAAGCCAGGAAAAATCTTAGAGAGGTATATGGAGAATTTCTTGAGTCAACATATAAACAGATATCAGGCAAAAAATGTTATGAGGATGAATTTGTCCTACCATCAGATTCTAACAAAACCTATGACAATAATCTTATCAGCCACAAGGGAGTTCGGTTATTAACCTTAAGTCAAAAAGGTTATCCTGTTCCTGATTTTTCTATTTTGACATCAAAAAGTTATCTTTTAAATGAAGAGCAGCGAACCCCATATATCGTTGAAACGATAAAAAATTTAGAGATAATGACCTCCAGCAGGCTGGGCTGCCCCAGCAATCCACTGATCTTTGCAATACGTTGTGCCATGCCAGAGTATCTGCCTGGTTTGATGCCTACTTACTTAAATGTTGGGGTGACAGATACAGTCTACAACGGTTTAAAGAAAATCTACAATAAAGAGGTAGCTGCGAAAATATATCTGCAGAATTTGAAAACCATTTATGGATTAATCTTTCCCTCTTATGATATTCCTGGACATAAGCAGTTGATGCTCAAAAAGGATACCTATATTGAGAAATTCTATCAAGCCATAAAAGAGGTGGATGAGAGAATTCTTAAGGATGCTTTTTATCAGGTTGTATACCTGATTAAGAAGGCAAAAGAGTTTTATACACTGAATCAGGATTTGCTGTATACCTTTGTGAAAAAAGGGGTTCACTATCCTTCATTAATTCTTCAGAAAATGGTTTGGACAGTCAGGGGGAACAGCTCATATCCCGGTGTACTTTACTCCAGACATTCTCGTACAGGGTTGGGCGTGCAGATTGAAAGTGCCAGAAATATTTTTGGAGAAGATATAATGACTGGTATGCTTGATGCCGAAGATACAGAGTATTTTTCTAGAGAAGAGATAAAAAATTCATTCCCGGAAGTGTATCATTTTCATCCAATTTTAAAGAAATTAGAAGAACGGTTGAAATCACCAGCCACAATTGAATTTGCTGCAGAATCAAATAATAATGAACACTATTTTGCTGTGTTGCAGCTTAATCAATCGGAGGTGACAGGTCGGGCGATGCTTTTATCTGCAATTGATTTATACCAGAAGCGGGTGATCTCGGCAAAAAGGGTAATCGAATTAATCCATCCTTATCATCTTACCCAGGTTTTCTCAGATAGGATTGACGATGCATCCTTCGGGACTATGAATTTCTTCAGTTCAGGGGTGTCTGTTCTACCGAGATCAGCTGTCTCGGCGAAAGCTTATTTCTCTGCAACAGAAGTATTGGAAGCTAAAAAGCGTGGTGAAAAAGTATGCTTCTGCAAGGAAAATTTTATTCCATCCGACACCATTGTTTTAAGTGAAGTAGATGCAATTATTAGTTTAACACCAGCTGCTATCCATGTGGTAACTGCCTGTAAGGGTTATGGTATACCAGCTTTTCTAAATCTTGAGAAAGAGGGCGTTGTTCTTTTGGAAAAGACAATGACTAATAGTAGAGGAATAACTATCCAAGAGGGAGATTGGATAACCTTATCTAGCAAAAAGCAGAAGATTTTTCTGGGAAGGGCAAATTATAAACCAGCCCGTTTTAAACGTTATCTGGCTGGAGAAGAATTGAAGATGGAAGAGAAAGAGCGTAACGTTTTTGTTAATATGAGCAACGCCTATCATCAATACCAGGATGTTGTTAATGCTCTTCGTTATGAGGAGATTGTTGAGGTTAATGATTTAATTCGTTTGATTCAGAATGAATTGAAAGAAGAACCAGAAAAGGCAAAACTCTTTGTAAATAATTGGTATGAAAGCAAAAGTGATCTTTATGTTCAACAAATTCTGTCCAGTGAATTGGGCACTCATAAAGATCAACACACCCTTTATAATATGTTGAGTTTGGATAAAAAAGTGCATTTTTTCAAGCAGGCAATCTCACAATGTATTGATAAGCAGTTAAAAGGATATACAGCCGGATCATTTATGTTGGGTCGATTTATCTGTATCAAACATCCGATAGCTTTCTGGGAACAATTTAAGGCTAAAGAGATAAGCTTCCTTTTAAGTGAATCTATCTTCTTTGAAAAATATCTTCACCTTCTAAATGTTGTAGGTGAACGAAAGATAAATCGTGCCCGGAAAAAGATTCTTAATGAAGGTTTGCAGGAGATACAGCTTCAAGTACAAAATGCAAAAATATTTGTAACTCTTAAACTGTCTAATCCAGATTGGAAAAGTATTCAAGAAATTATCTCTAATGGTTATGATGCAGGTGTTATACAGCTAGTTGAGAATTTGATGCAACCATTTGGCGAACTTTATAATTACAATACACCCTGGTCGATTGGTGAGCTTGAAGATATCTGCAAAGAATCCGGTAGAGAATTACCTGATCCCGAGGATATCTAAACCCCCCTTTTATCTGGTTCCCAGATGTATTTATGCAGTTGAAGCTGAAATCTGACATTCAGTCTATCATCAACTATCCATTGAACAACATCACGTGGTAATAATCGATTAAATACAACTGATATCAAAATATTGTGTTTTTGAAGTTGTAGCTTGCTAATCATCATTTTAACCCAATCGTAGTCCTCTCGATTGGATAATACAAATTTAAGCTCATCCCGATGGCGATCAAGATAGTTTAGATTATCATTAAGGAAACTATTGCCTTCACCACTTCCCGGGCATTTGATATCGACAATTTTATGCACATAATCTGGTACCTCTCTTAATAGTTGAGATCCATTTGTCTCCAGTAATATATTGTAATTATCTGCATTTAATCGTTCTATGAGAGCTAACACCTCTTTTTGCAACAGCGGTTCACCACCGGTAATTTCAACCAATTTAACAGGAGAGTATTTGTTAACAATATCTATGATATCATCAATGGAAAAATCGCTGCCTTCGTCATAACTATAGGTAGTATCGCAGTAATTACAGCGCAAATTGCATCCTGTTAATCGAATAAAGATGCAGGGTCGTCCGCTAAAAGATGATTCTCCCTGGATGCTGAGAAAAATTTCGTTTATCTTAATCATCAAAAAGGAAGATAAGGTAATTGTTTAGGATAGCCCAGGATATTTTCAATAGTTTTTAAAATTTCCAAAGGTTTGCCTATGATAAATCTCTCCCCATCATCTGAAGAGTAGAATGTATAATTACTTTCCTCAATATCGAAATGGTCCAGATATTTTGCTAAACCTTGAAGCGGTTTCCCATTATGAACCATAAGATTTATGTCGTTTATATCAGCCAGCAACAGATTTTCGAAGGGATCCTCTATTTTACGTTTGATTGCCAGGAGGTTTGTCGGATTGTCGGGAATATATGCATGTTCAGTTTGGATGAAAAGAGCTCTGCATGCGTTAACTGTAATCATTTTGAAAATCTCTTTAGCTGGTATATCCGGGAACAACTCTTTGAATTTTCTGATCTCTGTTAAGATATTGGTTGATCCCGACATGGTGGAATCAGTACCCAGTACAAGGTTAACGCCTTCGACTAAACAGCGTCTAATATCTATGGTTTTACCAATAAGAAAATGATTTGATTCAGGGCAACAACAAATAGATGTTCCTGCTTTAGCACATTTTCTTATTTCTTCATGGGTTAATGCAATCCCGTGGATAATCAGTGTATTGGCATGAAGAAGGTCCATGGACTCCAGTTTAGAAAATGCTTTACGGGCATCTTCGTTTGTTCCTTCAGCTAAATGAAGAATGAAGGGCATCCTGTTTTCAGTCTCCAACCATTCATCATGGGCTGATTTCCCTCCCCACCAGTTACCAAGTGATAGTGAGTGACATTGGCGATAATCTGAGATAACATCAATGGGAAAGCTACGATAATATTCATCAGTTTGTTTAGGAGCATGATCTTGAACCGTTGCACAGCCGGAGAATATGTTTTTATATGCTCCTAATTGGGTTATTAAAGGTGCGTTCCCCCTGGTCAGTTCAAAGGATCCATCATTAAGCCATATCTTATTGCGTTCAAGGAATGATGGCGATTTTTTCATCTCTTCTACCCAGATGTCAGTGGTTGGATAGGGATTATTTTCGCCAGCTTTTGGATACCAATTGCCAATTAAATGATCATGACTATTAATCAGGGTTGGATAGATAATTGAATCGCTTAAATCTATTTCACTTAAATCGGATTTTGAATAATCCGATTTAAGTGATAGCGTAATATTATTGGATATTAACTCTGGAGTTCTTACCCAGGTTCTTGCTTTAATATTCATTCCCACCTACTTCGAAGTATTCTTTTGACAAAGAATCCTTATTCTTATAAAGAAAGCAAGATTTTTTTATTTTTCGAGATTATTTTAATTTTTTAATCACCTGAGGTAACACCTCGAAGAGATCACCAACCAATCCCAGATCAGCAACTTTAAAGATAGGAGCATCGGGATCTTTGTTGATTGCAATGATATAATCGGATGCCTGCATGCCGGCAAGATGTTGGATAGCACCTGAAATTCCTGCAGCAATATAGACAGTTGGTTTGATAGTTTTACCTGTCTGCCCAACCTGATGTGGATATGATACCCATTCTGCATCAACTGCAGCCCTGGAAGCACCAACCGCTGCATCAATTTTGGATGCAAATTCTTCAAGTAATTTAAAATTCTCTTTATTCTTCAATCCACGACCACC
>CAYYLA010000188.1:0-2119 GCA_964441785.1 uncultured Candidatus Cloacimonadota bacterium
TTTCTCATAGATAATACTGGCAGTTTGGCTATGAATATCAACCTTATCTCTAAAGGCATCGATCAATTTCTGATCTTTTGATAAAATAGCTAAAAGTCGTAACTCGATCTGAGAATAATCTGCAGCAACCAGAATTGTATCATCATTTTGAGGAACAAAGGCTTTTCGGATCTCTTTACCTAACTCGCTCCGTATCGGAATATTCTGCATATTGGGATTGGAACTGGAGAGACGACCGGTAGATGCAACAGTCTGGTTAAAAGAGGAGTGAATACGATTTGTTGCTGGATTTATCAATACAGGTAAAGCTTTGATATAAGTTGATTCCATCTTGGTAATCTGGCGATAATCCATAAGCAATCTCGCAATCTCATGTTCCTTTGCCAACGATTCCAACACCGTGATATCGGTAGAATAACCTGATTTGGTTTTCTTGAGAGGTGGAATTCCAAGATCTTCGAACAATACCTTACCCAGCTGTTGCGTTGAGTTAAGATTAAATTGGCTTCCTGCAATTTCATAGATTTTATTAGTTAACTCAGCAAGCTGCTTCTGGTTCCTTTTTGATAAATTATTGAGAAAATCGACATCGATAAACACACCATTCTCTTCCATTTTTGATAGAGTAGTAAAAAGAGGAAGCTCTATTGTATTGTATAGATTATCCAATTCTAATTCTTTCAGTTTCTCTTTATAGATTGGATACAATCTGATTGTTACAATTACATCTTCAACTGAATACTCGGCAGCTTGAGTAGAAGGAACCAGATCAAAGGTAATCTGTTTCTTCCCGGTTCCTATAAGAGATTTTATGGGGATCATATCATATTCAAACTCTCGTTTTGAACAATCAGCCAGTGAATGCCTGCTGGTTGGATTGATGAGATAATCAGCGATCATTGTATCAAAGAAAGGATTATCAAATTTATAACCAAAACGTTTCAACATTTGATAATCATACTTAACATTATGAGCCACCAGTAATTTATTCCTTAGAGCTTGTTGCAAAGATTTTATAGTAGATTCAACCGGTAAATTATCAGCCATTTGATGTTTGATCGAGATATAGTAACCCTTTGTTGGTTCCGCAGCGAGAGAGATTCCCACCAGATCAGCAGTCAGAGAATCTGTAGAGGTCGTTTCGGTATCAAAAGCGATTGTATCAAATTGCTTAAAATCAGCCAGCATTTCATTAAACTGAGCATCATTTTCTACCAGAATCCACTGGAATTTTACACCTTTCTCATCTTCTTCTACTGCTTCAAGCTCAGGTGAATCTGCTCCAGAAAAGGTTGTCTGGATTCGTTTGGACAGAGAATTAAGCTGGTATTCTTTCAGGAAAGGAATTGCTTTTTGGAGGTTTTCGGTATTTAGTGGAGTCACGGTTTTCTCCAATCCTTCCAGGGGAACATCTCTTATAATTGTTGCCAATTCATAAGATCTATAAGCATCTTCCTTATGTTCGATCAACTTATTGAGCGTCCCTTTAGCAGAGATTTTATCCAGGTTTTCATAGATCCCATCCAGTGTCTGGAATTGATTCAATAGTTTTGCTGCTCCTTTAGGTCCGATTCCCTTAATCCCGGGAATATTATCTGCTGTATCACCACATATTGCCAGATAGTCGATAAACTGTTCAGGTGTAAGATCATATTTCTCTTTCACACCATCCGCATCAGTAAAATTTTCTTTAAAGGGGTCATAGAGTTTTACTTTATCATCAACCAATTGGGCAAAATCTTTATCACCGGTTACAATAATAACTTCGTATTGGTTCTTATATTTTTCTGCAAGTGTTGCCAGCACATCATCTGCTTCATAACCAGCTTTGGATATTTCCGGAATATTTATTAGTGAAAAAAACCTCTTAATCGGCTCCATCTGAGAAACAAGTTCATCGGGGGCAGGGGGTCGATTAGCCTTGTATGTTTCATCCAATTTATGCCTGAAAGTCTTCTCTTTACGATCGAATGAAATGATTACATTCTTCACACCATAACGTTCCACCATTCGCAAAAACGTATTAACAGTACCATAGATTGCACTGGTGTTGAAGCCATCACTATTAATGAGTGGGTTTCTAATAAAGGCAAAATGTGCCCTGTAAACGATTGCGGTT
>CAYYLA010000188.1:2129-6034 GCA_964441785.1 uncultured Candidatus Cloacimonadota bacterium
CCATAAAAGCTCCTTTATGTCTGCAATCAAAATCTCAGCAAAATATGTGTCAAACTTTTGCTTTGATATCTTAACCTGAGTTGAATAATTTCAGGTTGATTTTACATTAGCTAATTTTATCTGCTCAGCTTAAGAATTTCTGTTATTTATTAAATACGCAACATCTTCTTATCCAAGAGAAAATAAATTTTTTATAAAGAAACTGATTTAAAAAAGATCAACTTAATGTTCCAATGTCATCATTTAATTGTATCAAAAATAAATTACGGAAAACCATTGACTTTTTTTGTACTATCAATATTTTAATATTTAAATATTGAGGTTATATGGATAAGAAAAATAAAGATAGCGGATCAATGACACAAAGTAATCGACAGAATTTATTCGAAACAATGTATGAAATCATGCCATCCGGTGCTATATTAATAGATGAGAATTATATCATTAGATCGGTTAATGAACAAACATGTAAAATCACAGGGTATTCCAGAGAAGAACTAGAAGGTGAGTTTTGTGACATTATTTGCCCCAAGGGTTCCGAATCAAAGCAATGTCCAATCTGGGTAGATAATTTACAGGAATTCCAGGGAATGGATACCTTTGTAAAGTGTAGAGGAGGATTTAGAACACCGATATTGAAGAACGCAAAGCGTGTAACAATAGATGGTAATACTTATATTCTCGAGATATTTCAGGATATCTCTCTACGAAAAAAACAGCAACAGGTACTGGAACAATCGGAACAGGAATATCGAACACTTTTTGAAACAGCTAATGATGCAATTATTCTTTTCAGGCCTGAAGATGAAAAAGTTATTATCGCCAACAAAAAGGCATGTCAATTATACGGTTATCCCCTAGAGGAATTTATAGGTCTATCATTAAAAGACTTATCTACAAATGTCACCAAAGGAGAAGAAGAGATCAGTATCACTCTTGCAAAAGAGAAAAACCATCACTTTAAAACCACCCATAAAACAAAAGATGGTCATCTAATTGATCTGGAAATAAATGCTTCCATTCTTTATCATCGAAATGAACTTGCTATATTAAGTATTAATCGAGACATCACCGAGCGAAAGATTTTCGAACATAAATTGATCGAAAGTGAAACAAAATTTAGAAAAATGTATGAGAATACACTGATAGGAATAGCAAGGGTAGATTTGGATTTCAAAATATTAGAAGCAAATCAAGCCTATTGTAACATGCTGGGATACACTAAAGAAGAGCTAATAGGCAAATCTCTTCAGGATATCACAAGTCCCGAAATACTCGAGAAAAATCTTGATCTTCAAACACAGTTGATGAAAGGCGATATAAATCAATTTCAGCTTGAGAAACAATTTATCCATAAATCTGGAAAGATTATTCATGGTATTCTCAATGCCATCGCAGTATATGATAACAATGGGAAGACCTCTTATTTCTTAGGTAATGTTCTGGATATAACAGACAGGAAAAGTGCTGAGAAGAAAATAGAAGATCTCTCCTTACTACTTACACTGTCTTTAAGTTGTGCTAAAATTGGTATATGGGACCTTGATCTAATTAACAATAATTTGATATGGGACAAGAGTATGTATGAACTTTATGAAGCAAATCCCGAAGATTTCACCCATGATTATGATGCCTGGAAACGCTCCCTTCATCCTGATGATTTAGCTTATGCAGATGGAAAGGTAACCGAAGCCATAAATAACCAACATGA
Organism: uncultured Candidatus Cloacimonadota bacterium; assembly: GCA_964441785.1. Taxonomy (GTDB): domain Bacteria; phylum Cloacimonadota; class Cloacimonadia; order Cloacimonadales; family TCS61; genus CAYYLA01. Next base: position 3,841 of record CAYYLA010000188.1, read on the forward strand.
CCTGGACATAGTTTTCAGAATTATAAAACCATCTGGTGATATAGCTTATATCAATGCTTTCGCTAGACTGATTTTAAAAAACAATATTGCAACTAGAATGGTTGGGATTAATTATGATATTACTGAACAGGTCAACAAAGAAACAACAATTAGTAATAATTTAAACGAGAAAATCATTTTGCTTCATGAAATTCATCATCGTGTTAAAAATAACATGCAGATTATTATCAGCCTGCTGAGACTTCAATCCAACACCCTGGATGACCCTATTGCTATTGACGCATTTAAAAGTAGCCAAAATCGAATTCGCTCTATGTCACTGGTACATGAACGGTTATATAATTCACATAATTTCTCTGAAATAAATTTGAAAAATTATGTAATGACTTTAGGACAAGAGCTAATCCAAACCTATTCAGTTAATCCAAATGTATTAAATCTGCAATTGGATATTTCTGATATTGCCATGCCAATAGATAAAGCAATTCCCTGTGGATTAATTATCAATGAATTGATAACTAATTCACTAAAATATGCCTTTGATGAGGAAAATAAGAAACCAAAAATTATCGTAAAATTTTATTTTGATGAAAATAATCTAGCGGTATTATCCTATGAAGATAACGGCAAGGGAATCAAAGATGAAATCGACTTCAAAACACCCAAAACATTAGGTTTAAAGCTGATCACCATCCTGGCCAAAGGTCAATTAAAAGGAGATTTTCGCTATAACACAGAAAACGGTTTTGGATTCGCAATTCGGTTTAAAATGAATTAATCTGAAAAATTTTATTGCCAAAAATTTAAAAAAAAGTTTAATCTGCACCATTGATGAAATGCAAGGATTACGGATGGCCCTATGGAAAGTAAATTTACGATCATTGTATTGATTATTTTGATAGGAACTCTTTCTATCGTTTTAGGAGTAATGTTTGGTCGATTAACACACCAATTTTCTGCTAAACACGAGTCCTCGGAAGAGGTTGTTGAAATGATTAAAGAAAATCCGGCAGATATTGAGCCAGAGGAAAAAAACACCGAAGACACCCAGAGTTTATTCAAAACCTATTTAATGATAAGCATAGACAGAAATGTTGTCATACATAATAAAAAGGTTCTTGATAAATATGGTTATAAATCTTCAATTATCCAAACAGAGAGAAATGAGAAAAAGGTTTATTCCCTCGTCTTGGATGGTGAATATTCACACCCGGAAGCAAAACTACTTGGCGAAGAAATTCAGGATAAATTTCCCACTATCAACACCTATTGGTTAGAGGAAGCTAACGGAGAAGAACCTGATTCAGCACCAATTGAGGTTGTTGAAGCCACCAAAGAACCTGAGGTGAAAAAACCGGAAACCAAGGTTGAACCAACCAAGCCAAAAGCTAAAGAAGCACCCCCAACTTTCGACAAACCGAAAACAGAATCAAAAGGCCCAAAATATGTAATCCAACTGCTTGCTAATACCAACAAAAAGTCGATAGAAGCAAAAAAGAAAATATTAGACAGCAATGGATACAAAACGGTAATATCAAGCATAAAACGTGATGGGACAACCTTCTATCGGTTGAGAGTTGACGGGACTTTTTCTGAGCAGGAAGGTAAACAACTGGGCAATAAGATCAAATCAGAATTTTCATTTATCGAAGGATTCTGGCTGGCAAAAAGTTAGATATAACAAAAGATATTAGTTCGGATTATTTACCCTTACGTTTATATCTGAATAAACGTCTGAAAACTGTCTTTCTCTTTTTGTTGATGGGGGACAAACTGGGTAGAGAATCTATACTTAAACCACGCATATCTTCGATGGTATAAATAGCTCTTGGATTGTATTCTTTGATAATCTGCAATAAAATTGGGATCTCTTTACGTCTGGCTGGCATGAAAATAACCTCGACTTTACCACTATTGGCCATAGCTGGAACATGAGTAACCTTATAATTTAGTTCTCTTAAGTGGAGAATCAACTCTTTTGCTTTTGATTTAGTTATAATCCTTAAAAGCGTTACCCCCATTGCCAGTCGGTTTTCAAGAAAAATACCGACGTAATTTCCAGCAGCAAAACCCGCAGCATAAGCAACATAATAAATGGGTGAAGAAATTTTCGTCATAATTTGACTGATAACAATCAACCAGATTAATACCTCAAAAAACCCTATCAAAGGTGCAAGTAATCGCATTCCCTTAC
>CAYYLA010000189.1:0-6006 GCA_964441785.1 uncultured Candidatus Cloacimonadota bacterium
ACCTATAAAAATATAACTGCACCAATTTGCAATTTTGAACCAGTTAACCTGTTTCATCTAACCTCCTAAAATAATGTTAATAATTAATAAATTAATCTATCAAATATAAAAATTAATGTAAAACGATAATATAGCAATATTTATTTTTTAAAATCCAGCCATCTGGTGGTTTTTCATCACAGGAGAGAAAAAAAACTAAAAATGAGGATAATATTGATAATAAGAAATAACCAAGCTTGACAATATTAATTTTGATTACACTATTAACGAGGAGGTTGTTATGAATTACAAGTTAGATCTTCAGAGTGTTTCCAGTGTGATTTACAATGAGTTAAAAAATAATTATATAAATTCCACCTATATGGAATTGCTGTATAACAGGGATAAATCTATAAGGGATATAATTATTACGCTGAATTATCTTGAAAATTCTATTGAGCTTGAATCCCCAAATCTGTTTCATGATTATTTAATCTGGTTGTTAACGATTTTAAAGAAAATGGGGTTGTCTGAGGAAGATTATTATGAGATGTTTTCAATAATCAGGAAATCCTTGAAGGCTAAATTTGAACAAATTGATTGGGATATCTATATACCTGTTGAGCAAAATTTCTATACTATAGAAGTAGTACAATCCACATCATTAATCTCGTACAATAATTCATATCATAAGGAAGCAGACAAGTATCTTAATTATCTTTTAACAACCCAGAGGATACAGGCTCATGACTTCATTTTTCAATTAATTGAATCAGGCGTATCGCTAATTGATATTTACTTGAACATATTCCAACCAGTTCAAAGGGAGATCGGAAGATTATGGCAACTAAATCGTATCAGCGTTGCATTGGAACACTATTCAACTGCAGTAACTCAACAGATAATGTCTGAATTGTATCCAATAATTTTTAAAACCGAAAAGATTGGAAAGAAGCTTTTAACAGCAGCTGTTGGGACTGAACTGCATGAGTTAGGAATACGCATGGTATCAGATATTTTTGAAATTAATGGTTGGGATACTGTTTTTTTAGGTGCAAATACACCTGCTACATCTTTAGACCGAATTATCGGTGAGGTTAATCCCGATGTAGTAGGTATCTCTGCAACAATGCTCAATCATGTTCCAAGAATTAAGCAAATGATTGAGTTAATCAAATCTCAGAATCTTGATTTAGATTTCAAAATTATGGTGGGTGGTTATCCTTTCCTCCTGGATGAAAATTTATGGGAAAAAGTTGGAGCTGATTTCTTTGCTGTCAACGCATTAGATGCCGTTAAAAAGGCAAATGAGATTATAAATTAATGTATATAAAACAAATTGAATTTGGGATAATTTGCAATCTTGAAAAACAAGTATTGCGACAATTTTCTGCTTTAGAAAGACAATTTCTTGAAGTTGATTCCTTTAATTTTACTGATATCGTTTCAGATGATTGTAAAGCCAAGGCTGAAGAAATGTTTGAAAAAGCAATGATTAAAGGGTTTAATGGTAGAACATCAATATTGATTAAAGAAGAAACCTCAGAGAAAATGATGAATCTCATTTGTTTTAAAATTGATGATAAGATGTTAATTATTGATAGTTTTAATGCAGAAGAGATTATTCCAGTTTTAGATGATCTGGTTAAAATCAATAATGAAAATATCAATAAATTAAGATCCTTAATTAAGAGTGGTCAAAATCCGGGATTGTACAATGATCCTCAAATCTATCAAGAATTTACTAAAATAAACAACGAACTTTCATCAATGCAGAGGGAACTTTCTAAGAAGAATAATCAGTTAAACAATCAAAAAGATAGGCTAAAATTGATTAATAAAATACTTCGACACGACCTGACTAATATCTTTTCAGCAATATTGAGTGGTGCCAGATTGTTTGAAAAAACCGGGAATGAACAATTTCTCGAAGAGATAAAAGTTCGGGCTTTTCGTGGAGTAGATTTGATTCAGAGTATGAAAATGCTTGAAATGGTTGATGGCGAAAAAATAGAGTTAAAAAATATCTCTTTAGAAATGGTTATAGATGATTTAAAGAAAGAATTCCCGGATTTACAGATTAATATTCCCGAAAATGTTTCTCTTATAGCAAACGAAGGTATCGATTCTATCTTTAAAAATTTGGTTCAAAATGCATATAATCATGGAGAATCCAAGCATGTAATTCTGGATTGTTCTCTGGAAAATGGATATGCTGTTTTCGCACTCAATGATGATGGCTTGGGTATACCAGAAGCGATCAAGCCAATGATCTTTGATGAGAATTTTAAGCATGGTAAGCATTCTCAAACAGGATTAGGTCTATATATTGTAAAGCGATTGATTGAAAACTACCGTGGATATATTGAGGTTTCAGACAGCTCGATGGGTGGCGCTTGTTTTAGATTTAAAATTCCTGTTGATGAAGGTTAAACAGCTTGAGCTTTGATGAAAAATCTATGTTCTAATGTATCAATTCTTCCAACTTTATCGAAGATTTTTTTGATTCGAACAAAAGATTCTATTGCTCTATCCGATTTTAAATCTAATCCAGGAATTTGCCAGGATATGATGTTTAAATAGTAAATGATTGATGATATGTCGAGAAAAGTGCAGGGAAGAAATTCTTCAAACTTCTCTATTACTCTAAATCCTGCCTTCTCTAGTTTATCTTCTGCAATTTTCAATGTCCAATTTGCATCTTCTCTGCTTGCATCTGCAAATAATCGATTCAATTCTCGGTTATCAAAGTTGCCGACTTGTTGAGTTAAAAAGGTCCCTTCAGGCTTTAATATTCGTTTGATTTCTATCTCATCAAAGGATTCATGTCTGTTAATTATCAGATCGAAATTGTTATCGTTGAAGGGCAATCGGTTGTCTTCATCAAAGTAAAATACCTCAATTCCAACCTTGGATAGATTTTCTCGAGCTACCTCAACATTTGGTTTGTACCCCTCTGTCGCTTTAGTTTGGATGGGTAAACATGGCAGACTTAATAGAAATTCTCCACCGCCAGTTCCCATATCCAACATAGCGGTAGAATGTTGGATCGCATTAATTACTTCTTGTCTGTAATCCCATGTTGGAGATGTTGTTGTTATTCGCTTATCTAACCAGGAGAAGTCCCAACCTTTGAATTCTAAAGCCAGGATTTTTTCTATCTCTTTTTTGATAAATAATTCCATAATATCCTCATATTTAAGATTATAAGCATAAATTCAAAAGGCCACTATTTTGTAAATATTAATTAAAAAAATATATTTGCAGAATCGAGAAATCAGTAATAGTACATATATTAATATATTTCCCAGATTATAAATAATGGCATGGATATTGCGTCTAAAATTGAGAAAAAAAAGGGGAAAGATTATGTTAAAGAATTTTCTGATGATATCATGGCGAAACTTAAAACATCATAAGGGTTACTCATTTATAAAGATAGCAGGTTTGACGATTGGGTTCCTCGCATTCATAATTATCTCGTTGTGGGTAATAAATGAATTAAGTTATGACCGATTTCATACGAATGCGGACAGAATATATAGGATTGCAGTGGAGGGTAAAATTGGTAATGCTGAGATAATGGTTGATTCAAGTTGCCCTCCCATTGGGCCGGCTTTGCAAGAGGAATTACCCGAGGTAGTAAAGGCTGTACGACTGGATGGTGGTGGAAGTTTTACCGTATATGATGTTCATCATAATAAAGCCTATAACGAGAATGGTCTTCTTTATGTTGATTCCACCTTCTTTGATGTATTTACAACTGAGATAATAACAGGTAATCCTCAACAGATGTTAAATCAAAAAAATCAGATAGTGATAACTGAATCAATAGCTAAACGTTATTTTTCTGATGTTGATCCTATAGGGAAGGTGTTACAGATTGATTGGAATCAGGAATTTACTATTAGCGGAGTTGTGGCTGATAATCCTCGTAATTCATCAATTAGATATAATTTTCTCTTAAGTTTATCATCAGTAGATAGAGCATATAATCAGGAGTGGTTAAGTGATAATCTGGAAACCTATGTACTTGTCCAAAAGGGAATTACCGAAGATGAGATAGAAAAGAAAATTAATGTTTTCTTCAGAGAGAAGGCTGATGCTCTATTCCAAAGTGCATTAGGTATAACAATGGATGAGTGGTTAAGTGAAGGTAACCGTTATCGATATTATCTTACAAAGCTTACAGACAGGCATCTCTTTGATCCTGCCTCTACTTCAAACAGTAGTGGTGATATTATTCATGTTGTAGTTTTCTCAATAATTGCGCTTTTTATTCTCTTGATAGCCTGTGTTAATTACATTAATATAACCTCAGCTCGTGCTGCTCTACGTGCTAAGGAAACCGGAATTCGAAAGGTTATGGGATCTACTAAAAGAGAACTGATTTACCAGTTCCTATTTGAGTCTATAGTTATCTGTTCCATATCGTTTTTTATTGCTTTAGCTTTTGCTGAAATACTCTTACCCTATTTCTCTAATCTAACTTTTACAAGGATTTCTATTCCCTGGAGTAATTGGATTTTTTATCCAACAATTATTATCCTTGTTTTGATAATTGGATCTTTATCGGGGATGTATTCTGCAATAACCCTTTCTTCCTTCAATATAACAACTGTACTTAAGGGTGGAATACTTCACAAAAAAGGGAAAAGCTGGTTCCGAAATTCATTGGTCGTATTTCAATTTTCTATCTCTATTTTTATTATGATATCTACATTTATTGTTTATGATCAACTTCAATATATGCAGAATAAAAATCTTGGGTTTGATCTAGATCATGTTGTAGTTCTACAGAAATGTTTTCAATTGGGTGAACAGAAGGAATCCTTTAAAAAGGAGTTATTAAAGATTACCGGGATAGAAAATGTTAGTTATTCCTATAGCTTACCTGGGAAAAATTCTAATGGTTGTGTATTAAAAAAAACTGATTCTCCAAACCAGGAAATGTTTCATTTCAGGGAAACCTCAGGTGATTATGATTATCTTGAATCCCTTGGTTTGACAATGGCTGCAGGCAGATTTTTCAGTAAAGATATTGCCTCTGATTCCTCAGCAATTGTAATAAATGAAACCGCAGTAAGAGACCTTGGTTTGTCAGATCCGATTAATGAAATCTTGGTACCCGCTGGAGCACCTGAAAAATACAATATCATTGGTGTGGTAAAAGATTACCATTTGAATTCATTAATGAGTGAAATTCCTAATCTTGTTATCAGAGCTCCGGGAAGCCACTGGGATCGTTTTCTGGCTGTTAAGATCAGGTCCAATGATCTTGCTGGTACGGTAAAAAAAATTAAACAACTATGGGAAAAATTTCTTCCCAACCATCCTTTTGAATACTATTTTCTGGATGATAATTTTAATCAGCAATATCTTGCAGAGAAACGGATGGGAGAAATTTTCACAGTATTTGCATTATTAGCTATCTTTATTGCCTGTCTTGGTTTATTTGGTCTTGCCTCGTTTGTTGCTCAACAAAAAACAAGAGAAATCGGTATAAGAAAGGTGCTAGGTGCAACTCCAGGCGAGATTATTCATATGCTGATAAGACAGTTTACGCGCTGGGTATTATTTGCAAATATAATTGCCTGGCCCTTAGCTTGGTGGGCTGTTAATAAGTGGGTTCAAAACTATGCTTATCGAATAGATATAACTATGAAATATTTTCTGCTTTCAGCTTTCATTACAATATTGATCGCCACATTTACCGTAACCTATCATGCTCTGGTTGCTGCTACAGCTAATCCTGTAGATTCTTTGAAATGTGAATAATGACAAATTCTCTTGTCAGAAATCAGTTATAGAAAATTTATGTATCAACGTGCGCCCGTAGCTCAGTTGGATAGAGCACCAGATTCCGGTTCTGGGTGTCGGGGGTTCAAATCCTCTCGGGCGTACCATTTTACAATTATGCGTTAGAAGATGTTTTTTTTCGACGATTTAGCGATGATTAGGTTTTTGCAAACATTTGTAACCCGACTCGGGTTATTTTCCTAAATTGCTCAAAATTTTTATTTAAAA
>CAYYLA010000190.1:0-5968 GCA_964441785.1 uncultured Candidatus Cloacimonadota bacterium
ATGTCCAACATAGGTGGCGGGAATGTTATGTTGTTCAAAATATTTGCCTTCGAATGGTAGGATGTAGGCAATATGATCTGTATAATCACGAAGTTTGAATATTCTGTTCTTTTTCCAGGCCCAGAATTGGGGACAGATGAAATATAATACCGGGATTTTCATCTCTTTTGCCATCTTAGCAATGCGCATATTAAGCCCGGGATAATCAACCAGGATAACCAGATCAGGTGGATTCTGCGTGAAAGCATCCTTGATACGTTTTTCTACATTTACAAAGAAATTCAAGTGTTTCACTACCTCGACAAATCCCATTACTGAGAATCTGTTGAATGGGTAAATTGTGTTGAACCCAAATTGCTGCATTAATGGTCCACCAATCCCATAATGATACCATTTGGAATGTCTCTCGGTTAACACCTTTAAAACATTTGCAGCATGTAAATCACCGGATTTTTCTCCGGCCAACCAGAATATTCTCTTCACATTTTCCATTGGATAATAAATTTTTATGCCTATATATTTGTCAAGCGGTCTGTTAGGAGAAAATTATTTTAATTATCCTGATAACGTGAGGATGGTTTTTCTGGTACGTGGACCATCAAATTCACAGAAGTATATACCTTGCCAGACCCCAAGTATGATTGTTCCATTGATTACTGGTATAAGCTCATGATTACCAATCAATGATGTTTTTACATGTGCGTCGGAATTACCCTCCAGATGTTTAAATTCTCTGTGGATAGGCGATATCTTATCCAAACTGAAAAGGAGGTCTGTCTTAACATCGGGATCTGCATTTTCGTTGATAGTAACAGCGGCTGTTGTATGCGGTACGAAAATTGTAACAAAACCATCCTTTAACTTCTGCTCTGCAATAAACCGTTTAACCTGGTCCGTTATATCGATCAGCTCGTTACGGTTATGGCTGACTATGCTGATCTCTTTACTGACAAACATTCATCCTCCTTAAGCAAAAAACAACTCTACTGAGATGGTAGATTTAAACTTGCAAGAAATATGTCAATCGGATTAATATTAAAGATACGTTAAAAATCAAATTTGTTGGTGTTAAAATCAGGTCATAAAAAATCCTTCAGCTCAGGTAATATTTTTCTTGACTTTAAATATTACTAATCGTTAATTTATCAAACCTCTGGGAGGAATTATGAAGAAATTACATTTATCAACGAAGGACTTGAAGATTTTAGGAGTATGTGGCGGACTAAGTGAGTCACTGGGAGTTAGTTCGGATATTATCAGACTGGTGTTTTTGGTATCGATATTCTTTGGCGGAACTGGACTAATTGCGTATATGATTCTCTATTTTGTATTACCTAAAGAGGCGGTAGAAGAGAACATAATTGATGTAAAGGTTGATATCGAAGGTGAGCAGGATGCGGGAAAAGGGAAGCCATTCAGGCGAAGCATAGAGAATCGTTTTTTCGGTGGAGTGTGCGGAGGATTATCTGAATATATCGGCATTGATGTAAGTATTATCAGCCTCTTATTTGTAGTGCTCTCTTTTGTAGGAGGGGTTGGGCTTATCGCATATATTGTGATGTGGTTTGTTATCCCGGATTCTCAATAATGAAGTTGGCAACACTCTGCTATGTAAAGCAGAATAATAAAACCTTGATGTTGTTCAGGAACAAGAAAGAGAATGACTATCATGAGGGCAAATATAACGGTTTAGGTGGTAAATTCGAAGCTGGTGAATCTCCAGAAGAGTGTGCTGAAAGAGAGATATTGGAAGAATCAGGTTTATCTGTAGAGCATCTGATTCTTAAGGGCATGATAACATTTCCACTGTTTGATGGCAGTGATGATTGGTATGTCTTCATCTATATTATCGACAAATTTTCAGGTGATTTGATTGATTCACCGGAGGGACGATTAGAGTGGATTGATAACGATCAATTATTACAGTTACCACTTTGGGAAGGCGATAAGATCTTTCTTCCCTGGTTGGATAAACCGGGCATATTCTCAGCAAAATTCAATTACCTTGATGGTAATCTAAAGGATTGGACTGTAAGCTTTTATTAAAAAGAAAAAAGAAGAAATCCTCCTTCGCCAAGGCTACGGAGGATCTTCGAAAAGAATAAAGCATAAAGAATAAAGAATAAAGATTTATACGCCTTTGGCGTAAAAAAGAAAAAAAGATAAAGATTTATACGCAATCCAGAGGCTTGTAAACCTTTGGCGTAATAAAGGCTAAGGAATAAGGCGTATTGCGAAGAGCGAGAGGCGAAAGACGAAGAAAAGCCTGGTGGAATATCGAAACCTTCGCAATGGTTGATAAACCTTGCGAATGGTTGGACGGTTAACTGACTGGTAGCTGAGCGAAGCCGAAGTTGGGTTACTGGCAACGTTCTTTTTAATAACCTAAAAAGAGTGGAAAGAAGCTTGAAATGCATGATCTTAAATCAGTCAAAAGTCGCACAAAAGTTATTTATTTAAAATTATGCACTCCATCTTCTATCATCTATAGATCATAATTAACAAAGGAGCAATAATGAACAAAATGTTTATGTTCGTGTTAGGACTAATATTACTTGGTTCTACAATCCAGGCTGATTTTTCTGAATTGCAATTACTTAATACTTCTGATTCGGATATTTTATTTAATGGTAAAGATGCAGCCCGGTTTTATGATAACAAGTTATACCTAACATTCTATGAACGAGTTGGAAACGAACTCATGGTGAAACTCGCTCTATCTGAAAATAGTGGAGATTCGTTCTTGTATTATCAAATAGACAGCATGCCCTGGAATTCGATCTATAGAGATATTGAGGCTCCGGAATTGCAGATAAGTGATGATGGTATGATTGTAATAATCTACCAGAAACAGGAGGAGTTTTTATCCCTGTATAAAGCTCGGGCAAGTTACAATGATCTGGAATTTAATCCGGAAATAATTGATACTGAAGTTTTAGGTTCCCATGCCTTGGATTACGTGGATGGGGAATTCATTCTCGTCTACAATACCTTATATGATCAATATGCTGAAACGTTACTTTATTGTACGAAACATGAAACATATGGGACTGTTAGCTATCAAAGATTATTGTATTTTTGGGGACCGGATGTTTTCGATGGTCCAGTTCATAGTAATGATTATATTGATATAAATCAAATTGGTGGTGGTAATAACAATGGTTGGCCTACATTCTATGATTTTGTATCATCATCCAAGTATTTTATGATGTCTCGATATCAAACATATTTGATCCCAATTGCACCGATAGATGAGATTTTCCAAAATTATGATGGACTTGGTTATCAGGAGCAAATACCCGAAATAACCAATATTGGAGATTCGCAAGCCATTTATGAGAATGGCTTACATCCATTTGATTCATCTTATGATATTATTTATCTGAAATTAAATGGGAATAGTTATGATGCAATGCAGGGTGATATTGTTCCGATTGATACCTTAGATATACCTGTTTATAGCTGGTTCCCAGCTGATAGCAATCAGGTTGATTTGGCTATTGAACAGGGTTATAACTGGTTTGAAGATTCTGACTCAATCTGGACAAATCATGTAACCATTTATGATACAATCTGGACACCGATATCTGGCGCTTTAATTAATGAATCAATCTATGTTGAATCGGAACTTTGGATAGAAGGAAATGTTGCCGGTAATTTGAGTATAGCCTGTGCAGATACCGTCTACATTACGGGAGATATTACCTATGCGTCAACTGATGTAGGAGATGATCCTGCTGATCATGATAATCCAAACTATGTGGATTATTTTGGCCTGATATCAGAGAAAAGTATCATTATAAAATATAAACATAGAGATCCTTTTAACAATGATGTGATAATTGATGATAATTGTAATGATATCTATCTTTATGGTGTTTATCAAGCTCTTGGTGTAGGAGAAGAAGAGCATGGAGAATATGCACCGTTTTATGATGGTCAGTTTACTTATGAATACAAACATCCCCATGGCTCTACACCAGATTTTGTAGGAAAAAGTCCTTATACATTGCAGGATACGTTGTATAGATATGTCGATTTACATAAATACATCTTTCCTAAACAAGAGGGGTTACCGGCACAAATCGATGGCTTCAACCTGCACGGAAATGATCCCTATAATTATACTCAGGTTTGAGGTTATCCATATGAAAGTGAAAATTATATCCAAAGTATTCCTAACTCCTCTAATGGAAATCCTGGCTATGAATATTCCTTACCTTATGGAACTGATTGGCCCTGGTACAATCCGGTTTGGCCAGAAAGCGAGGAAGATATTGTTTATGAAAGAGGATCAATTCATTTATGGGGCAGTGTAAGCCAAACACGTAGAGGTATAATCCATTCTTCAGGATCTGATCCTTTGTTTCATTCACCTGATAATGTAGGATTATGGGATATTAACCATTTCATATTTGATGGAAAACATCATTCTACCGGTTATGATAAAGACTATAATTTTGATAACAGATTACAAACGCAATCACCAATTAATGTAACTATCCCTCAATTAATTTTTAATAAGGAAGAGCGTGTTGTCGCAATCTCCAACGACGAGGGTGAAAACTTCAATCCGATTATCCAGAATCTGGATAATCAATATGGTGTACAAAAAACGCGAGGATACTATCTGGAATGTAATGTTGATAACAGGGTATTGCTCATAGAAGATTATCAAAATATGTATTCAATTTATACAATATCAGAAGACTCATTAGAGTTCCAGTATAGATTTGATGATCTCAGGTATTTTCTGAAGGATTTAACCCTGAGAGATAATAACAGAATCTATGCCAGTATAATTAAAAGAGACCAAAATGCATGGGTAGAACCAGAGGAGAGTATCATTGAGTATAATCTCGCTAACAATACATTAACATATAAATCTTTTTGGGATGAATATACCCCCGTTGTTGGTCACAATATCTCAAATACCGATGAGGGCGTTATTGCCTTTCTGGATGATCTGGAATACCCCTCTTTGAGAATTGCATATAGAATTAACAGCTGGGAATATCACAGTAATGTTGAAGTTTTAAATGGTCTGGATCTGGGAGATTTCGATAAATATAGTTCTAATATTAGTATTCAATTTGACTCAGGGGATTCCCTTTTTGTTCTGCTGAATACTCTATCCGATGAAGATTTCCAGTCTAAACTTTATCTTAACAGAGGATCTATCGAGGGAATTACACCATCTGAAGAAGAAATTATCTCTTCTAAATTTTCCGTTAAATCCTATCCCAACCCCTTCAATCCAGCTTCTAACGATCGTAGCTCTAATTCAACCATTGAATTCTCAGCCAATGAAGAAATCAAATCAGCTGAAATCAAAATCTACAATATCAAAGGCCAGTTAGTCCGCTTGTTTAGTTTGGATGAGTGTAATTGTTGCGAAAAATCGGGTTCCTATTCCGTTAGTTGGGATGGATGTGATGCCCAGGGAGTAACAGTAGCCAGCGGTGTTTATAACTATACCGTTGAGATAAATGATGATACGACGTTGGCGAAGAAGATGATAATTGTTAAGTAAAAAAAAGGAAAAAGAGTTGCCACAAAGGCATCCGCCTACGTAAGAAAAACTACGGCGGGACCTGTCTATGTTAGAACTACGACAAGGCAAGCAGGCTAAGGCACAAAGAGAGAAAAAAATTCAAAGAACGAAGAGCGGGGGGTGAGCTGCGAAGGAAAAAGAATCCTCCTTTGCCAAGGCTACGAAGGATCTGCGAAAAGAAAAAGGCTACCGCAAAGGAAGTCAGGCTTCATAAGACAATGTTCTGGTAGGCAAAGGTGCTGAGAATAAAGGAATAAGCCGTAAGAATAAAGACTAAAGATTTATACGCAATCCAGAGGCTTGTAAACCTTTGGCGTAATAAAGAATAAAGCGCGCTGCGAGAGGCGAAACGCGAAGAAAAAGCCTGGTGGAATATCGAAACCTTCGCAATGGTTGATAAACCTTGCGAATGGT
>CAYYLA010000191.1:0-5942 GCA_964441785.1 uncultured Candidatus Cloacimonadota bacterium
TGAACCAGTATTTGATGAGAAGATGTTACAGAAACGAAGTAAACTTCTTAATGCTGGTGACAATGATTGCCAGCTGGTTTTCTGGGATGCAGAGGAGGATATTAAAACTGCTATTGAAACTATTGAAGAACGTTGTAGAATGGCCTTTTCAGGTGTACCCAATGAAACTAGAAAAGCTTTTTCTGATGGAACAACAATTTTTGAACGAGTTCTTCCTGGTGCAGACAGGATGTACCCCGATACTGATTCCGCCCCCATCCCAATTGAGAACGATCATATTGAAGAATTGAGCAATAATCTTAAACATGATATAAATAAGAACTTGAGCAATTTAAATAAATGGAAAATTGCAGAGGATTGCTATGTTTATCTTTTACGTAATAATCTAACCCATTTGATAGATACGTATGCTAAAGAATTTAAAGTCAGTCAACGTTATCTTGCAACACTCTTTGCTCATAAGCTTAAACATCTGGAAGGTCATATAACACCTTCAAAACCCTTCCGTTATAGTGATATTCACAAGTTATTATCCTTTGTCACTTCTGAAAAGCTAGATAAGGAAGTAGTAGATTTAATGTTACCAATTTACTATGAATATCCCCAGATGGAAATGGAATCAATACTGAAAACGATAGGATATAAGCGAATCAAGAAGGATGCCATTTTGAATGAGATTTCCAAACTGCAGGGAATGTTCAGTAAGATAAGACATCGTTATAACAGATCAGAGACAGCAGAAACAAATTGGATAATGGGTCAAATCAGGCCAATAGCAATCGGCAACATTAACCTGGCAGAGCTACGTCAGCAAGTAGAAAAAATCATAAAATAGAGGCAAATATGTTAGATCTTTTTAAAGGATATAAAGGCAAGGCATTAGAAGTCTTGAAAAAATATCAGATACGTGTATGGTGTGACGCATCGGTAAAAACGACCCGTGGAGATTTTAAAGGTATTGTATTACCTCGATCTGAGAATGATGATGATACTCACATAGTTCTAAAACTGATTACCGGATATAATATTGGTATAGATGTCAGTACCATCAAAGACATGAAAGAAGAGGGTTATAAAGAAGCTAATTATAAAATACCGGAAAAAGAATTCCCCTTTACCGAAGGAAGACCAAACCTGAAATTATTTGGAACAGGAGGAACGATTGCCTCACGTTTAGATTATAGAACCGGTGCAGTAATACCAGCATTTTCCCCGGGAGAGCTCTATGGAGCAGTGCCCGAATTAGCCGATATTTGTAATCTTGAAACAGAGAAATTGTTTGCCGTCTTCAGTGAGAACATGGGTCCTGAACAATATAAAACTCTTGCCATTGCAATCGGTGAAGAGATCAAAAAAGGGACAGAAGGGATTATCATCGGCCACGGAACTGACACCTTGCATCATACAGCAGCAGCTCTTTCCTTCATGGTTCAGAATTCACCTATTCCCATCATCCTGGTTGGATCACAACGATCATCGGATCGTCCTTCATCGGATGCTGCACTTAACCTGATTCATGCAGCAACAGCAGCATCTGGAGAGATTGCCGAGACAATGGTCTGCATGTTTGGGCCTACCTCTGACGAGTATGGACTTCTACACCAGGGAACCCGTGTAAGAAAGATGCATTCATCCTATCGATCTACCTTCAGAACAGTGGGAGATATCCCTATTGCCAGTGTTACAAGAGCAGGTGTTAAACCAATAAGAGAACATTTTAATCCACGTAGAAAGGATAAAAAGGCAACGATCCTTCCTTATTTTGAAGAGAAAATCGCTATGCTATATTATTATCCAAATATGCAGCCGGACATGATTTATTCCCTTATCGATAATGGATATAAAGGAATAATTATTGCTGGAACAGGTCTTGGTCATGTGAATAAACCGCTTTATCCTGCTATCAAGAAGTGTCAGGAACTGGGAATACCAGTTTATATGACAGTTCAAACTCTCTGGGGCTATGTACATATGTTTGTTTATGATACTGGAAGAGATTTAATGGCCTCTGGAGTAATACCACTACAGAACATGTTACCTGAGGTAGCGTATATCAAATTAGGTTGGGCTATGGGTCAGACCAAAGATCCCGAGAAGGTTAAAGAAATCATGCTAACACCGATCTCAAATGACATTACAAAGCGTGAACCTTATAATGGTTATCTGGTTTATCAGGGTGGTGTTCCAGAGGTTGAAGAATTCATAAGGAATGTCCATAAATAATGATAAATCGTTTTCTAAATTATTATAAACCGCACAAATTCCTCTTCTGGTTGGATATGATTGTTGCATTTTTCTCTGCTATCTTATCTGTTTTTTACCCTGCCCTTACCCGATCTCTTCTGAAAACATACATACCAGAAAAAGATATCCAAGGCATTATAAGAATTTTAGTCATTATGGTTTTAATAATCATTTTGAAAACAATCTTTAATTTCATCCGGATGAAATGGGGACATATACTTGGTGTCAGAATGGAGTACAGCATGCGAGCAGACCTCTTCAGACACCTCCAGAAATTGTCTTTCAACTATTTTGATAATGTTAAAACCGGACATATCATGTCACGCATAAGCAATGATTTAAATACGATAGCAGAGGTTGCACACCATGCTCCAGAGGATCTTGTCATCTCAATTTTCATCATAATTGGAGCATTTATTGCCATGTTCATGTTTAGCACCCAACTTGCCATTGTTGCACTTATCCCATTACCCTTTCTTCTGATTTGGGGGCTCACTTATGGTCGCAAGATGAAGGGTGGATTTCGACGAGTCAGGAAGAAGATTGCCGATATCAACAGTCGGGTAGAGAACTCAGTCCAAGGTATTAGAGAGGTAAAATCTTATTCCAATGAGAAGTTGGAAATAGAGAAATTTTCACATGTTAATTTCTCATTCCGAAGAGCTAAAGAGAAGATGTATGGGATCATGGCGACCTTCTACTCTGGCATGATGTTTCTCACTGACTTCTATTATCTCATCGTAATTGCAGGTGGAGCAGCCTTAATATTCCGGGGTCAATTGGATGTTATAGACCTACTTGCATTTACACTTTATGTTAATTTCATCCTGAATCCCATCAACAGATTAATCAACTTCGCAGAACAATTTCAACAGGGAGCAGCATCTTTCGAACGATTTATAGAAATCATGGACATTGAACCGGACATCCAGGATCGTAAAGGAGCTATAAACATTGATAATTTCTCAGGTCATATTTCAATTACTGATTTGAGCTTTAAATATAACTCATCACCCAAGAATGTTTTATCCAATATTACACTTGATATTCCCAAAGGCAAAACTATTGCCTTAGTTGGTGAATCAGGAGCAGGAAAATCCACTCTTGTTTCACTAATACCACGTTTTTATGAAGCGCAAAGAGGACACATTCTTATTGATGATAACGATATTATGGATATCACCCAGAATTCTTTACGGAAAAATATCGGCCTTGTTCAACAGAATGTATTTCTTTTTGATTCAACCATCAGAGAAAACATTATCTACGGAAAGCCAAAAGCATCAGATAAGGAGATGATTGAAGCTGCTAGAAAAGCAAATATTCTGGATTATATTGAAACCTTACCAGATGGATTTGACACATTGGTTGGAGAACGTGGAATCAAGCTATCCGGAGGACAGAAACAACGTATATCAATCGCCCGAGTTTTCCTGAAAAATCCGCCTATTCTAATCTTTGATGAAGCAACATCCTCGTTGGATACAGAATCGGAAGCATATATCCAAACAGCAATGGAAGAACTTTCCCAAGACAGAACAACAGTGATAATCGCTCACAGACTTTCTACTGTTAAAAATGCTGATTTGATTTATGTACTGAAAATGGGTCAGGTAATAGAAAAGGGCACTCATGATTCGTTGATGCAGGCAAAAGGATACTACGAAACATTGTATACAAAGAACTTGTTATAGAGGGTTGAATAATGGATATTAATCGTAAAAGAGCACGATATGATCGGATTATAAATCAGATTGAATTATTAATGCAAAAGACAGATGACCCCACTGCACGCATGTCTACTGCCATAGCTATTTTACATCATAAAATTGATTACTATTTCTGGACTGGATTCTATTTTCTCAGAAATAGTGAATTAACGGTTGGCCCCTATCAGGGTCCCGTTGCCTGTCTCGTTCTTGCTAAAGATACCGGGGTATGTTGGGCTGCAATAAATAGACGAGAAACGATTATTATTGCTGATGTTCATACATTTCCCGGACACATTGCCTGTGACAGCAGGTCAAATTCTGAAATTGTTATACCAATTTTCGGCAAGGATAAATCTGTTATTGGTGTTATGGATATAGACAGTAAGGATAAAGATTCTTTTGATGCAATTGATCAGGAAGCACTTGAACGAATTGTTGAATTAATCTATCGATCTTGATAGATACTGCTCTTTCAGATCTTCCAATTGCTGTTTCAGTTTTTCGTTTTCAACTCTGAGATCTTTGATTCTAAATTCTCTTCCTTCAAAGAGCACATTAAATCGTTTTAGATCATTATTTTTCTTTTCCAATTCTTCTGTTCTCTCAGCAACCTTTTCTTCCAATTTATCTCTGTATTTGATCAGTTCCAACTCTGTACGTTTCTTCTCTTCAATTATTCTTGATATTCCAACCATAACCTCAGGTTGCCCTTCACTATCATATTGAGTAAACTTACCTTGGGCATCAACCCATTTCCAATCAGCATGTTTTGTCTTTACTCTGAATTCGGTGTAATAATAATTATTTGTGCCAATAAGATAATTATTCATCGCTGAATTATTCTTAGCTAGATCCTCGGGATAAATAATTTCATTGAACTGATCAATTGTTATGGGAACATCGGAATTTTGATATCCAAGAGCAAGAAATAGTTCAGGAGTGAAAATTATCCGACCTGTTTTAATCTCTCGAACAAATACAGATGATCTATTAATTCGGAGAGATAATTCCAAACGCTCCTTTAAATCCTTCATCAATAACTCATTTTTCCTGATATCTGTGGTATCATTAACAAATCCCAGTATCGCATTATTGGTTAATTTTACCGTATTTATTCGCCAAAATCTCTTATTCTTATCACCTCTTACAAAAGAAAATTCATCAGATGCATTCCCTTTTTCATTTACATTCTCCAATAATACATCTGCTTTTTGTCTCGAGCTTTTATGTATAATAGTAGAAAATTTCTCACTAAAAAGATACTTTTTGGTATACCCGGTGATTGCTAAAAAAGCGCTGTTTACCTCAATAAAAAAGCCTTTTTGATCTAAAATAAAAATGCCGTATGGCGCTTTTTCAATGTAATTTCTATATTTAGATTCATTCATTTGTAATTCGGTATGAGTTCTCTCAATCTCCTTATCCTTTCTTCGTAAAGCTGTTTGTAGATGGGTAATCCCCCTTTCAAGAAAGCCCAATTCATCCTTTCTTATTTTTCCGAATTTAAATGAAAAATCTCCCCTAATCAGATGTTCAACAGATGAACTTAGATTTTTGATACGTTGTAAAATAAGAGACCTGAAAAATACCCGTATTACAATTAATATAATCAGTGAAATTATAATTGCAGCTATGATGATCTCTCTTACTATTTTCTCGTATTCTCCCATAATCTCCGTATGTGTTGTATAAAGACAAAGAGACCAGTCTATCTGACCAAGGTTTGACTTACAATAATAATATGTTTCTCCATCATACTTAAGCGTTTTTACATCAAAATCATCCTCCGACAACAGCATATCTGATATCAAAACATTTATGTATTCTCGTGAATTTCTGGGTGTTACCAGTTTGGTATTCATTTCTACATTGATTGAATCAAAAATACTATAGAAATCAGAGTGTACTAAAATATTGCCTTCCGAATCAATAACAAAAGCATTATAAATCTCATTAGTCTCTACCATTGATAAAATTTCTTCAAAC
>CAYYLA010000192.1:0-787 GCA_964441785.1 uncultured Candidatus Cloacimonadota bacterium
CGTAGATAAAGCTGATACTCCACAGGAAAAGATCCTAAGTTATGTGAAAACACGAATGACGCATCTTAGAGATCTTAGTGAAGAGTATAGAACCTTTAGAGATGAGTATAACAATCAGTATCCTTTCATTGATCAAGTCAGGTCAGAATTCTATCATTTCGAAAATTCCGTAATTAACTCCATAATCGAAACTGGTATTGAGAAGGGTCTTTTTATTTTAACTGATGTTCAATTGGCAGTTAGGATGATGACAATAGTTTTTAAAGGATTAGAGCGACAACTGGTAATCTCAGATTTAGATAATCTGGAAAGAGATGTAAAATTTATTGTAGTATTATTTTTTAAAGGACTTGAGAAAAGGTAAAAATTTTTTAAACATTTTTCGACCAAAATACTTAATCAGTCGATAATTTGAAGGAGGGATTGTGATAACATTACCACAACTTAAAATAGGAAATCTAAAGGTAAAAATACCGATAATCCAGGGAGGTATGGGGGTAGGGATATCAATGTCCGGTTTAGCCTCTGCGGTTGCAAATGCAGGAGCAATCGGCGTATTATCCTCTGTCGGTTTAGGTTTGATAGGAAAAACATCTGCAAAATCTTATAGAGATGACAATATAACTAACCTGAGACAAGAGATTCGTAAAGCTAGGAGCATGACTGATGGTGTATTAGGTTTAAATATTATGGTTGCTGTTTCAGATTTTGATGAAATGGTTGAAGTAGCAATAGATGAGGAAATTGACATCCTGTTTTTAGGTGCTGGATTACCTCTTAAGTTACC
>CAYYLA010000192.1:802-5940 GCA_964441785.1 uncultured Candidatus Cloacimonadota bacterium
GGTTGCTCCTATTATATCTTCGGCTAAAGAAGCTCGTTTGATATTAAAGAGTTGGGACAGACATTTTCATCACATCCCGGATGCCTTTGTTGTAGAGGGACCTCTTGCGGGTGGTCATATAGGATTTAAATTAGAGCAAATCAATAATCCAGATTTTAGATTACAGAAGCTTGTTCCAGAAATTATTGCAGAAGTAAAAATTTACGAAGAAAAATACGATAAATCTATTCCGGTAATCGCTGGAGGTGGAATATATTCAGGTGAAGATATCTATGAATTCCTTGAACTTGGAGCTGGTGGTGTACAGATGGGAACTCGATTCGTAGCAACTGATGAGTGTGATGCTGACTGGAGATTCAAGAATCAATTTCTGCAATGTAAGAAGGAAGATATCGTTATCATCAAGAGTCCTGTAGGTCTGCCTGGTAGAGCTATATTGAATGATTTCCTGAAAGATGTTAATAAAGGGATTAAAAAACCCTTTTACTGTCCCTGGAAATGTTTGAAAACATGTAACTTCAAAGAATCGCTCTATTGTATTGCCGATGCTTTGAAAAGTGCTCGAATTGGTGATCTTGCCAATGGATTCAGCTTTGCAGGTGCAAATGCGTGGAAGATTGATAAAATAATGCCGGTTAAAGATTTAATTGATTCATTAGTACAAGAATTTTACATCACTGTATCAAGAATGGCTTTGCTAAATAAATAAAGGTATTAGCGGAAAACTCAGTTTTTCCTTCTTCCGCTCCTCTAGCTATAACATTCTCCAATATAATTTTTCGAGCTGGAATATGCTCAAAATTTATGATATCAAACCTGGGATTTAGTTAATTTTTTTTTCAGCTTTTATCCCATTACAAAAGGTCTCTACAAAGTCCCCGACTAATCTATTGATGAATTCTGTACTTTTATCTTCAATAAAAGAAACATACAGTATCCCTTTCAGAGATGCAATAAAAAGCATGGCAGCATCTTGTCCCAGTTTACTGATTACTCCATTCTCATTATATTTCTCAAAAAACGGGATAATGTGTTCAAACATTGGATCGTGCTCTAATTTAAATCTTGGATCATCCATAAAATTATCTCTCTCTTTTAGCCGCATCAATAAGATGTTTTTATTCATAAAAAAGTATTGAATTATCTTTTCCGAGATTTTACCTAAATCTGTTTCAAGATCTTCAAAAGCGACTTCGTTAGTCATCGATTCAAAATCTGTTTCCAAAAAACGTTCTTTTACAACGGTATGGTACAATAACGCTTTATTTTTGAAGTGATTAAACAGCGTCATTTCCGTAACACCCGCTTCTTTTGCAATGAGTTTAGTGGGAACACCGTCATAACCATTTTTGGAGAACAATTCCTCTGCAGCTTTCAGTATTTTTTCTCTTGTTTTAAGTTTTGCCATAATTCACTCTCCATTCTTTCTAAAATTTATTTTCATCTGATGACTATTTTTGATTAATCCTTTTTATAGTCAATACCATAAATCCAGAAGATTATTTTCAAAGCAAAGGTCTGTTTAAGAACATTCTAAACAGACCTTTGAATATTTACCTTTATGTCTGTTACATTACTTCTTCTCCATTTAAGAAAAGACCTGTTTCCATCTCTGTTGCGTTTTGGATACCTTCGCCAGCGAAGCAGCAGCGAAGAGCCTGGCTTGCATATTGATGAATAACTTTTTCATCAGCATTGCTCTTTACAAGAACTCTTGTTATTACGAAATCAAGTGATCCTTTTGCTGCTGGAGTCATAAAATTTTCCTGGGTGTAATTGAACTGATGTTCTACTCTGAAATCATCGATTTTTACACCTTTTTGAGCAAAGTACATCTGATTTGGTGTAAGCTGACTCATCAGGCAGAAAGAGGTTCCGATTGTGAACAAATCGCGTGAAGTTGGAGCGGCATCGATTCCTGCATAACCTCTGCTGTCATCTGTGAATAGTTCCCAGGTTTCATAATTCTCTGTCATAGATTTTGCTCGTACTCTGTGCAGGTATGGTCGCTGTGGATCATTAGCTGATTCGGCAATACCAATTTCGGTGAATTCCATAACTTTTGGTGGATTTTTCATATCCATGTGTGGTTCTGCTTTTATGTCTATTGTTTGAAGTTTTAATGATTCGGTTGTATCAGTTATTTTACGTCCATTATCGATTGATTTTGGATTCGGAACTTGACCCGGTCTTGCTTCCTGACCTTCCCAATTGTTACCATTAATTACAGTTGCTGCGTCGATTGTGGTTTCATTTGCCAATGCTTCACCAACAGCCCAGGCTTTGATTGCCATCTCTTTCAACTCTGCAATTTTTTCTGGAGATTCATCACTTTCGATAATGATATTTGTGATAACTTTATCTGTGTAACCAGACCAATCATCTGTCATCATATCATTCCATCTGAAATAGAATTCTGTTTCCACTTTCACATCATCTACATCTAATCCCATAATCTGGATAGATCTTTCTACTTGAGTTAATAAACTCGAAGCTGATCCTGCTGCAAAATATGTAAGTGGATTTGGTGCTGATTGTGGATTTCCACCTTCATCACTAGTCATTTTCCAGGCACTGAGTTCATTTTCACCTACTGGTTTTACCACACCGTTTTTAAGAAATGGTTTCTCTTTGTGCAGGATTCTTTCGGTAGAAGTCATAATATTTTCTGTGATTGCACCATTAGCTGGGACAGCTTGAGTTGGTGTGAATGTTGTAGGTACATTATACTGCTGAACTCTTTCTACTACTGAATAGTTTTCGGGTTTTACATTGTTTTGTGCAAAAGCACTACTGATTAACACTATTGTTAACATTGCTACAAGACTGATATTTCTCATATTTTTCATCTTTGATTCCTCCTTTTCTGTTTAAGACAACTCCAAAAATTATAGCGTCCACTATAATGTCAAGATATTTTTTAGTGCCTACTATAATTTTGCCCTATTTTGAATATTCTTTTAGCGACTTCCTGGTAAATATCAGCATACAGGAAAGCTTGTTATCTCGTTTTCATTCAGTATATTACGTAACTAATATTATCATTATCCTATAGGATAATAAATAGGAGAAAAAAAATATCATTGACGATACTTGGATGTCCAAGCTTTTTGTCTCTCATGAAGATGAATAATATAGTTTCAAGAAACAGTAGGATTAGAGAGTATGTTTATACGTTCATTGTTAAAGAGCTGAATCGTATTGGTCACCCGGGGCTGGTTCCCTCTCACGGCGATATTCTGGTCTCACTTTTCTTTAACGGGGAGATGACCAAAACAGAGATATCCAATAAAATCCATCGTGATAGATCAACGGTTACGACTCTGATTAAGAAGTTGGAAAATCTCGGTTATGTGTCAACAAAGGTGAATGCAAAAGACAGCCGTTCATTCATTGTTTTATTAACGGAAAAAGGTAAAAACATAAAGGATGAGTTCTTTGAGATCTCCGACAAGTTATATCGAATCGCCTTTAAAGGAATGACTGATGATGAGGTTAAAACATTCCAAATTCTCATAGATAAAATGTATCAAAATTTTAAAGAAGAGTCTGCAAAATAGTTTTTTTTTGCAAAAATACTTGGATATCCAAGTAAGAGGAAGTTTATGATTATAAAAATAATTGATTTATATAGAGAGCGCTGGGAATTCTTCAGTGATTTACTCATCCAACATATTACGATATCATTAATAGCTATCGTGATAATTACCATTTTAGGATTAACACTGGGAATTGTGATGACCAGAAATAAAATTTTAGCAAAAATCATCATTACAATAACAAACTTCATCTACACAATTCCGGCTATTGCTTTATTTGGTGTATTAGTTACCATAACCGGAATAGGCAATAAAAGTGCGATAATAGCACTAATAATGTATGGGATTTTACCAATCATACGCAACACCTACACAGGGATAATGGAGGTGGATGAGCAGATAATTGAAGCTGCTATTGGTATGGGAGTAACCCCGAAACAACTAATGTTCAAAATACAGTTACCACTTGCCAGTCCTGTGATAATCACCGGATTCAGAACCATGGTAATAATGACAATTGCTCTGGGAGGGATAGCATCATTCATAGGAGCCGGAGGGTTAGGAAAGGCAATTTATCGTGGAATAACAACCTACTATCCTGAAATGATCATAGCTGGAAGTTTACTTGTGGCTGGTTTAGCAATTGTAACTGACATTATCTTAGAATTAATTGAGAAGAGAATTAGATTAAAGATATTGGGCAAAACAAGATAAAATGGAGTAACTAATGAAAAGAATAATAATCTTATGGGCAATGTTAAGTCTATTATTTCTGTCTGGTTGTGACCATATTGGATCCAGGGATAAGGTGGAAAATACAATAGTAATAGCTGGTAAACCAATGACAGAGCAATACATCCTGGTGGAGATATTGGCTCAACTAATAGAAGGGCAGACGAATCTGAATGTAGTGAGAAAGCCGGGAATCGGTGGTGGAACATCCAATATACATCCGGCAATGATAAAGGGAGAGATCGATATCTATCCCGAATATACAGGTACAAGTTGGTTATTTGTTTTGAAAGAAGACCCTTTAAACGATCCCTTAAAACTATATAATGAGGTAAAAGCAGCATATCAGGAAACGTTTAATATCCAATGGTCTGGATTATATGGATTTAACGACACCTTTGCTATCGCCATCAAACGAGACGTTTCAGAGCGTTTTGATATCAAAACCTACACAGATTTAGCCCGACATAGTAGAGACATTAAATTTGGGGCTGAGTATGATTTCTATGAACGGGATGATGGTTATCCGGGATTAGTAAATGTTTACGGATTCGATTTCAAACATAAAACCGAGCTTGATATAGGATTGAAATATCAGGCTATCATATCCAACCAGGTTGATGCCATAAATGTATTCTCAACCGATGCACGACTTAATGAAGCTGATTTGATAGTATTGGAAGATGATAAGAATTTCTTCCCATCATATTATGCTGCCTCATTAATTCGCAGTGAAACATTAGTAAAGTATCCGGAATTAGAAGAAATTCTGGAATTATTAACAAACAGAATAAGTACAGAGGAGATGACTTCCATGAATTATCAGGTGGAGATTGAAAAAATATCACCTGAGAATGCAGCAACCAG
>CAYYLA010000193.1:0-3374 GCA_964441785.1 uncultured Candidatus Cloacimonadota bacterium
AATAGTCTGCTATCGCAGAATTTCATGGGAAAAAACTTCTGAAATAATCAAATTTCGCGTTCTAATAGCGCTGACATATTCAAAAAAAGCTTCGGAATTATTCCGAAGCTTTTTTTGTTAAATTCATTGGAGGTATTCTAGATGAAATACTTCTTAATTCTCCCGATAATTCTTCTTCTACTTTTTCTAAGGTTTTGTGTAAAAATAGATAATTGAAAATTTTGAGATTGATTTAGATATCTTGAATTTCTTAAACAAGGACATAGCACACAATCTTAAGGAATACAAACTAAAGTCCTTGTCACCTGGGGGTGATAAGCAAAAAGGGAAACGGTCTCTATTTTTGAATCTCAACTTTTGCGAATCATTTTATCCCATAAATAATTTTACAAATATACATTTGATTTAAAATTGCGATTAGATAAATATTCTTAGAATAATATTTCCCAAGATATCGGAAAATGTTTTAGAATAATTATGAAAATGAAATAGATTGAGGTATATACAATGATTAAGGTTGAATTAGAGGAAAAATATATAAAACTTTTTGATGAGTATTCACATAGTTTACCGTTAATTTATTCCTGTCTGGAGGGGCAATATATCGGAGATTTATATGTCGACGACGAGAGTAATCCCAACATTGCTCTATTATTTACTCCATTTGCATTTCATTTTGTAGCTGGTAATTCCGAAATTGAAAATAATGTAGAGTTGTTGGATGATTTAATTTTTGGGAAGTATTTAAAACTATCCAACCAAAAAGAGGCAATTGTATTTGCTCCCAACTCCGCATGGGATGCAATCCTTGATGAAATATTCAAACAACATAATGGGATTAGTGATAACCGAAAGATTTATCGTCTTAACAAACAGACGTATCATGATCAAAAGAGAAAAAACACGATTAAATCGGAGATAGAAAGGAAACTTATATATGAGCAGGATATGGGTTCCAACATCCAATACCCTGTCAGTAGAATATATCTAAATGGAGCGTGTGTTAGTTTCTGTTCGGGATTTATGCTGGGTAAGATGGAAGCAGAAATAGATATTGGAACAAATGAAAAACATCGCAAAAAAGGATATGCAAAAGAAGCTGCCTTCGCACTTATTGATGAATTGATTAGTAAAGGTATAGAGCCCAACTGGTGCACCTGGCCATATAGAATAGGATCTCAGAAGCTTGCTCTTTCACTGGGATTTGAACTGGCAAAAGAGGTACCCGCTCATATCTGGGTAGAAGCGGAATGTGGGATATTGGATTAATTAGCATTTTGGTTTATAAAACGTATATTTTGATCAAAGGGGTTGTGTGATTTGAAAACAGAATATTACAATGATATGATGAAAAAATCACCCATTATTGATAAAACATATCTTTATCAAAAGCTAAAATTGGAAAGTGATGAAGAAATCTCAGAGATTGAGGTTGTTAAAGTAATAGAATCAAATACTGCTTTAGTGATAAAACTCAACCTCAAACTAAAAAAAAAGGGTCATTCGGATTCGGTAATGCAATTATTTATTAAGACAATTAACCAGGAGATTTCTAACAACAGCTATCATCATTTAAGTTTAAGAGAGGTAGAGTTTTACAATTTCATTCAAGGTTCAGAGATATCCAACCTGCCAATTGCACACTGTTATGATGCATATATATCCCCGGATAAGCTGAAGCACCTGTTGTTGCTGGAAGATATATCGAACCGATGTGAAACTGCTTCTGATATTAATCTTAATGAAAAAAATCACTGGTACACATCAGCTTGTAGTTTGGCAAAACTTCAAGCAACCTTCTGGAATTCTGATAGTATACGGTTTGATCTCTCATTAAGAGAAATTGATGTTAAGATTAACACCTTTAGAGAAAATGCCTTGATCAGTTATGAGAAATTTATCTCCTATACTGAGAATCGCTTAGACTCAAACGTTCAAAAAATAATCAGACGTGTTATTGACATATCTATAAATCTAAAAAAAGAAGATTATGTTCGAAGATTAAACAGGAATAATGTTACTCTGAAACACGGCGATGCTCACATCCATAATTTCATGTTTCCTAAACAAACAAACACGTTACCGATGATTATTGACTTCCAATTCTGGTCATTCGGTATAGGTATTGGTGATCTTGCTCATCTTACAAGAGTATCACTTCCTGAAGATTTTGATATTGATTGTCATACTACTTTAGTAAAAAAGTATCATGAAACTTTATTGTTAAATGGAGTTATCGATTATACGTGGGAAACCTGTTGGAATGATTATCGAAAGCACGTTGCATGTATGATGCTTATCCCAATGTGGCAATATTGCTCGTTCAATCTTGGATATGAAAAATGGTGCGATGATATGCCTATTTTGGTCAAAAACTACCGTATTCTTGAATGTGATAATCTTTTGAAAATTAAAGACCTGGAGGATTAATTGATGAATATTAGAAATAGCAGAGAACCCCTGATATTACCTCTATCGTTAGAAAATCGAAGAGAGGAATTTCAGTCTTATGTAGAGTATGCTAAAGAGAAGCTGCAACAATTTATTGAAGAGTATGATTTGCTTCATGATTCAGATAAATCCTTTATGGACAATGTTTTATTTTTTGATGATAAAAAGAAGTTTGATAAAAAAATTTTAAATCTTGTTGATGCTGATCCTTCAACCCAATTACCAAAAACATGTTGTGCAGCATTAGAAAAAAGAACATTATTAGCTGTTTCTCCAGAATTATACGCGGAAATTTATCCACAGGGAATTGAAGAGCGATCTTTCGAGAAATTGCTTATCCATGAGATGGCCCATAGATTACATATTGAACTGCTCAATGGAGATGAGGAAGCAATGGGACCTGTCTGGTTTTTTGAAGGTTTTGCAATCTTTGTTGCGGACCAATTTTCAAACTCGGATTTAATTTTGAGTAATAAAGAGATGATTGATATTATCAGAGAACCCAATCGCATGAGTTATCTTAAATATGGTGTGATTTTCAGATTTTTCTGTGATAAAATACCTTTGCTGGAGTTAATATCAAAAGCTAATAATGAAGATTTTAATGAAAAGCTAATATCATTAATTAAGTAGAAATTTTGGTAGTATCCAAACAGAGAGAAGCTATAATTTTCTGTTAATACAAATTTGGGGGTAATCTTATTCAATATATAGAAGATAAAAAATTAATCTACAAAGAAAAAATGATAAAACATCTCAGAGATTTTAATCTAAAGCACACTGGTAAAAAAATTTCTTCCTGCGAATATTTTTATGCTATCCAACATGGACAACTGGTTGGAGCTGTTAATGCGAAATTCTCCTGGGATTGGGTTATAATTGATCAGTGCTTCTATGAGAATATCAAGGTGTTGTTGTCATTG
>CAYYLA010000193.1:3470-5930 GCA_964441785.1 uncultured Candidatus Cloacimonadota bacterium
CATCAGAAATTATTATACAAATGCAATGGGAATAAAACTTTATACAGAAGTTAAATCACGTGTAGACGATTTCACCTCCATTGGATTTGAGGTTGGAGGAATTACCGAGAAAACACCTAAAACAAACAGGTATTATTTTTTGAGAAATACAAATAACATAATTACTGGTAATACAGATGTTGAAATCAAAATTTCAAGGGATATAAATCAGGCATATAACGCTATTTTATCCAAACAGATAGAGAGATTTGAAATGGATAATAACATCCAAGATTCTGATGGTATTGAAATATTGTATGTAGCGTTGGATAAAGACAGATTTGTGGGTGCAGTAGAAGGCGTGATATATGAAGATTCAATGTATCTTAGCCGACTTGTTGTTGTTGAGGATTACCGTGGGAAAGGGATAGGTGCGAATCTGATGCGCATAATCGAAGAAAAGGCGAAAGAGCTGGATGTTTTCAGTATAAATCTTGGAACAATATCATTTCAAGCTCCAGATTTCTATCAAAAGTTAGGATATAAGGTTGTCTTTATCAAAGAAAATGACCCCAGAGGATTTAAAACCTATAGCATGATTAAAAATCTATAACTTGATTTCCGGTATCATGCCGGGTATTTATCAGGATAAAATTATTGGATAAATCAAATTTTATGCTATTGTTAAGATTAAAGGTTTATTAAAAAAAATATTTAGGAGCTGTTATGTTGAAACGAACAATAATTCTTGTAATCTTTGTAATTTCAAGCCTTGGTTTATGGAGTCAGATTGGTGTCGATATTGAAAGTGGCGCAGTTTTCACAGGTTATAACGATGTTAGAATCACAGGAGATGAGGGAGATAAATTTTCTCTGAAAGACGATCTAAGTGCTGATGCTTCCCCATATCTAAGAATCAGGTTAAACTATGCAATAAACGAGAAACATCATTTATCGCTATTGTATGCACCTCTGGTTTTGGAATATGAGGGAACAATCGATAGAGATCTCAAATTTCAGGACGAAATATTCCTGGCTGGAACAGAACTTGAATCAACCTACAAATTTAACTCTTATCGCATCACCTATCGTTATGATTTTGTAAGAAGAGAAAATCTTACTTTTGGTATGGGATTCACCGCCAAGATCCGTGATGCAATTATCCGTTTAGAAAATGATGAAATAAGCTCAGAGAAAGAGAATGTAGGTTTTGTACCGATAGTAAATTTCAGATTGGATTGGAATCTGAACAAGGATTTTGCCATTATATTGGAAGGAGATGCGCTGGCTGCTCCTCAAGGTAGAGCCGAAGATATATCCCTGAATACTCAATACAATCTATCGGATAATATCGCATTGAGGCTTGGTTACAGGATATTGGAAGGTGGTGCTGACAATGATGAAGTCTACACCTTTTCAATGTTTCATTATGCTGTGTTTGGTTTGACATATAATTTCGGGATTAAAAATTGATGAAAACATGGAGTTCCAGGTTATCATCTGATCCCATAAAACCACTTCTGGATTCTCAGCATGAAGCAATAGTATACTTTACCAGACGAGACCTCTTAATGCAAAGTGTAAAACCTGTTGATACACTCTGGGAACTTGAGGAACCACAAAAGATTCTGGCAAAAATGAAACCCGAAGGTTTCTGGAAATCCAAAACAGCAAATAGATCAAAAGCACCGGCAGTTAATTACGATCTATTCGAAACCTTCAAGAATTTTTCGATACTGATTGATATGTATGAATTCAATCGAAATCATAAGTCAATTGATAAAGCTGCAGAGTACTTATTCTCCTGCCAAACGGACGAGGGTGATTTCAGAGGAATCATCGGAAATCAGTATGCACCATACTATACAGGTCTGATCATGTCCCACCTGATCAAAGCCGGCTATCAAGATGATCCCAGAATTGAAAAGGGATTTCAATGGTTACTTACAATGAGGCAGAATGATGGTGGTTGGATAATCGGATCACCAGGATGCTTCGGAAAGTATGACAAAGAAGAACGTGCAACTCTAACCTCAACAATCAAAGAGACCAAACAGGATTTTGATTGGAATAAACCTTTTGCACACAGTGGAACCGGTATGGTTCTCAGAGCTTTTGCTTTACATGATAAATACAAGAAAAGTAAAGAGGCAAAAAAAGCTGCTCAATTATTGAAATCTCATTTCTTTAAAAAAGATAATTACAGTTCTTATCAACATAAGGATAACTGGGTAAATTTCAAATTCCCCTTTTTCTGGACTGATCTTGTCTCTGCCTTAGATTCAGTCATGCGAATCAATTTGGATAAAAACGATGACGAGGTATTGAATGCTGTTAAATGGTTTATTGATAACCAGGAAGAATCGGGACTTTGGAAACACTCTTATTCCAGGATTCATAAATACATCGAGAACCAAAAAACCTATGAGGTACAACTGTGGATTAGTTTGGCTATTTGCCGAATTTTGAAAAAATTTTTAT
>CAYYLA010000194.1:0-5929 GCA_964441785.1 uncultured Candidatus Cloacimonadota bacterium
CTTAAGCCCAGCTCTTTTGCCGTTCTGGTTTGATTCCAGTTATTCCCCTCCAATGAATTCATGATCATTTGACGTTCTAATTTTTCAACAGCTTCTTTCAATGACTGTGTTTCTAAAAGATTAATTGTATTGGTATTTTCCTGGAACCGGAAGATCTCTTCCGATAAGTCTGAACTATTAATAAAGGAATCATTTTCAGCTAAAGTAACAGCTCTTTCGATCTCATTTTCCAGCTGGCGAATATTACCCGGCCAATCATAGTTGGATAGGTATTTCATCGCTTCGTCAGTTATTCCTTTAACTTTTTTACTAATTTTTTTGCTGTATTTATCGAGGAAATGTACAGCTAGTAATGGGATATCAGATCTACGGTCCAGCAATGAAGGAACCTCTATCCTGATCACATTAAGTCGATAGTACAGATCCAACCTGAATTCTCCTGCTTCCACCCTTTCTTTGAGTGAGACATTTGTGGCACAAACAACGCGCACATCAACCCGTTCGGTTTTAGTTGCTCCTACACGTTTGATCTCACCCTCCTGCAGGAAGCGTAATAATTTTGCCTGAGTCGACAGGCTGATGTCGGCAATCTCATCCAAAAAGAACGTACCGCCGTCTGCCAATTCAAATAGACCTTTCTTATCATGGGTTGCTCC
This sequence comes from uncultured Candidatus Cloacimonadota bacterium, assembly GCA_964441785.1. Lineage (GTDB taxonomy): Bacteria > Cloacimonadota > Cloacimonadia > Cloacimonadales > TCS61 > CAYYLA01. The sequence goes on from CAYYLA010000194.1 coordinate 657, forward strand.
GGTAAATGAGCCTTTGACATGGCCAAACAATTCACTCTCCAATAATGTTTCCGGCAATGCTCCGCAGTATTGAGCTACAAAACGTTTATTACGACGATTACTATTGTAATGTATAGCTCGGGCAATTAATTCCTTACCTGTTCCACTGGGTCCTTCCAGCAAAACTGTGGTTGGTGTATCTTTGATTTTCTCAATAATTTTAAAGATATCCTGTATCTTTGAACTCTTACCGATAATATTGGAGAAGTTGTTCTGAGAAGCGATCTCCTCTCTAATTACCGCATGGGATTTTTCCAGATTGGAGAAAGAAATATTCTCAACAATTACGATTATCTGATTACAAAGCGCACTGATAAGGTTGTACATTTTCTCACTGAAATAGTGACTGCCATGTTTAGTAAAGAGTAAGATCACCCCTTTCTTCTCGTTTCTAACATTGAGAGGAAACGCAATAATATTATTAAAGGATGGAGCAAAATGGGGCTGTTTGATATTCTTATTCTTGTTTTTGGTAAACACCTCTTCCACGATAGAAACCATGGTTGTAAAATTTTTCTCATCTGTCTCCAGATGGAAAGGAATGAGATACTCCCAATTATCCTTCACCAGATTATTGTGATAGAGGCAGATCAAACCTCCATCTGCTTCGGCAAATTCTGCCATACTCTCTATTGCTGTGTTAAGTAAAACATCAAAATCAGTAATCTCATTCAATGTCTGAGTGATATCATAAAATTTTCCAAGTAATGATTCCTGCTCTTTGGCTGCAGATAATTCGCTGGCATATTTCTGTTTGATACTCTGGATTTGAATATCATTCTTTTCCAGGAATTTAATTGCATCAAAGGTTCTGATTATCTTACGGTTATCTTCAAGAATCTGTAAGGACTGTTCCCAATCATCATGTTTAAGCAAGAGATTGGCATATTCAAGATTAGCTTTTGCCAGATCGAAATTGCTATTGGTTTTGATAAAAATCTGAATAGCCTTTTTCAGATTCTCTTCTGCTTCTTTCAGATTTTCACGTTCGATATATGATTTGAGGTAGAATGATCGCGCCTGCAGAAACTCGTTCCCAATCTCTTCGGCAACCTTTAACGCCTGCTCAAGATAGTAATTAGCACTCTCATAATTCCTGGTTTCGATAAAATAGAGTGCTGTTTTCTGAGCACCTTCCACCATCTTATCCCTGGCATTCAAACTTTTAAAGAAATCATAGCTTTCTACCAGATATCCATAAGCTTCCTTGAATTTGTGAAGACAGGTTAATACACTTCCAAGATTACCATTTAACTCGGCTTTCAAGAAATCATCCGATATATTTGGTAATAAATCCTTACTTTTATTATAACATTTAAGAGCGAGATTGTATTCCCCTCTGGTCTCATATAATTCGCCCAGATTATTATAAGATTTACACAATCCCTCGTAGAAATTATTATCCTGGGATTTTTTAATAGCTCGTTCATAATAATCGGTAGCACTAGCCCAATCGCCAGACTTAAAATGCAACGCCCCAAGATTATTTAAGGCTGCAATAACATTACGATACAGGTTAAATTTAAGTCCAAGTTCCAGTAATTTATCAAAGGATTGTTTGGCTTCATCATACTTCCCATTATCCATATAGGTAACACCAATATTGTTATAGATATTGGTAAGCACATCACGATCATCCAGGAGTAATTGTATCTTCAATGCCTCATTCAAATAATAGAGAGATTTCTCATAATTACTTTCATCATCGAAAAGATATCCAAGATTGCTATATCGTCCTGAGATACCACTTAAGCTATACTGTTTGCGTTCAAAATCAAGACTTTTAAGATATAATTCTTCTGTTTTTAACCAATCACCCTGAGCAATAGATAATCCTCCAAGATTATTATAGATAGCGGCAAGACCTTCGGTATAATCAGCTTCTAAATAATAACGTTCTGCATCCAGAAATTCGCTTTCTGATTTTTCCAGTTCATATTGATAATAAAAAATCAAACCACGCAATTTCTTTGTATCCCCCATCATCATATAACGATCATCTTTTTTCTCGATTCCGGAAGCAATTTTATAGGCATTATCGATAACTTCGAGCGCTTCGTCAAAACGTTCCATATCCATCAGGATATTAGCTTTCAAATAGATAATTTTCCAACGCCAGTAATTATCAATTTTCTCAGGAGAGAATTTTTTGATCATCTCAAGAGCAAAAGCCAACGAGTTAGCCGAAAACAGATTATAAGCCAGATAATATACACATCGTTCTGCCGGCAACTTATTCTCTACAGCTATCCGTAATGCTTCTCGAAAATATTCCGTTGCCTGCTCCTTATTATTAAGCTCCCTGCAGGCTATTCCAAGTTCCAAATAAGCATCCACTTTTTTACTATTACTCTTTGATAAGGCAATCGTCTCCTGAAGTAATTTCCTTGAGGATTCATAATCGTTCATCAGCCGGTAATAATCAATAGTTTCATCAATTACATCCTCTTCTAACAGATGCAAAGCCAATAATTCATTTAAAACATTGTGAATATCCAGGAGCTCTCTGTTTTCATTCAGGAACTTGATTTTTTTATCATCAGATAATCGATTAAAAAACTCTTTTACTATTGAAATATTACTTAGGTAGTATTTATTATCAAATTTGTAAACAAGTTTTTCTTCTCTCAGTTTTTCTATTACCTTTTTGTAATTTTTTATATTAAACTTGGCTATATTGTATTCATCACATCGGCCCGGATTCAATAAAAGAGTAACCAGCATATCCTTCATACCACTATCGAAGGAATCAAAGAGTTCCAACTTTACATCTAGATAGGATAATTTTTTATTGAGGAAAGAATCTATTTCCAGTTTATTCCCTTGAAGGGAACGTAGCAGTATATGGGCTATGGCATAAATATTGCCAGAAGTAACCCGATTTATCAACTCAGCTTCAGCAGTATAATCAGCAGCTCCGGCATCAATCCCTGAGAAATTTCTGATTAATTTTTTGATATCATCAATCTGAGGTAATTGCAGCTGAATTTTTTTTGAATATGGATCTATTTCATCTGTAGTAGAAATTATAAATTTCATCTGTTCTTTTGGGAAATATTGAACAATATAAGATATAAAATCACGAGAATATTTATCGATTAGATAACCTTCATTTATGATAATGTTCTGTGATTTCAGTAATTTCTCTTCTTTCAATTTTGAACTGATATAGTAGAATAGATCGTATTTCTTTGATATGTTCAATTCTTTAATTTCATCCAGAAGCGATTCAATTCTCTCGGCCGTTATATCAGAGATAAGCAGCAATATATCCCTGAAATGGTTTAATGAAAAAGGATTGGGTTGAAAAATGCGGAAAGGTATTTTTTGATCATCAAATTCTTTCATCAGTGCCTGGATCAGGATCATTTTGCCTGCACCATGCTCCCCTGTAACCTCTATAATACCGCTTTTTTTGCTCTTAATCTCAGAAATAATTAAATCGATACGTTCCTTTTTGACAAAATCAGATATAATTCTATCCGCTTTATCTTCCATACCTAGCCCCTTGCCCAAAAATTTTAATGAGATAAAAAACCGTTTAAAGAAATGTTTGTCAACTAAGTTTTCTATGTAAATAAAATTAACATTCGGAGTTTCACACCAGGAATGAAAAGAAGAAGGAATTTATTGAAATGATTATCAGAAAACTATCTTAAATATTTCCGCAATTCTCGGAGAAGTTCTCCCGCTTCTATCATTTTCATGCAGTTGAAATGACCCTTAGGGCATCGTTGATCGCCATGAAGTGAACAAGGTTGACAAGGCAGATTTAATTGCATTATCGAAGCATCCGGATTCTGTGGTGCAAAACCCAGCGATGTATGCGTAGCGCCAAACAGTGCTATCTGTTTCTTTCTCAATGCTGCTGCCAGATGCATTGGACCACTATCATTACTTATGATAACATCAGCCTTTGCCATAACTGCAATCAACTGCTTCAAATTGAAAGCACCGGCCAGATCAGTTGAAATACTGCTATTTTGTTTATGAAGCTTCCCGGTTAGATCGCCTTCACCTGCAGAACCCAACAGCAGAAAATGACAGTTCCACTCTTGGGGTACTAATTTCAGAAAAGCATCTATATTCTCTGTTGGATAACGTTTAGTCTCGTGTAGAGCACCGGGAAATATCGCTACTAATCGCTTATCCCGGGGAATTGATTTTTCTGTAAAAACAGTCTCTACCGAGTCAAAACAGGATGGATCAGGGACAATTTTGGGTAGAACATCCTTAAACTCAAGACCAATCTTCTTCAATACCCGCAGGTAAAGGTTTACAGTAGTCTCATTATTTTTCCTGGTTAGATGCCAGGTTAATAACTTTCGGTGTAGATGATATTTCCGGTAGGTTATTGTTTTTATCCCACCTGCCAGAATTTTAATTATCATAGTATTGAATTTTCTGTGTAGATCAATAACCAGGTCATATTTCTGATGCCTGATAGTCCTAAGCACCTCTTTTTTATCCTTCCAGAAATGTATTGTGTCTATAGTTTGGAAGGATTCAACAATCTGTTTAAATTGAGGTTTGGTTAGATAATCGATAACTGCATCAGGATATTGTGATCTTAACACAGCCGTAACCGGCTGTGTTAAGACAATATCACCCAGCGAACTCAATCGCACTATTAAAATCTTCATATTTTTACTGCAATCTACTGCAGAAATTCTTTGATAATTTCGGGAACGTTAGCAACAGCTTCTGCAATTTTATCAGGATCTTTTCCACCGGCCATCGCCATATCAGGGCGTCCACCACCGCGACCACCAACAATCTCAGCAACTTTGCCAATGATCTTACCGGCATGTAGTTTCTTTGTCAGATCCTTCGTAACTATCGCCAGTAATCCAACCTTTCCATTAACGTCTGCTATCAAAACACCAACACCAGATTGGATCTTATCCTTAAGCTGATCACCAACAGGTCGCATTTCACCCTGATTACTGACATTAATCTTTGCAGTAACCACCTTAATTCCATCAATAATTACTGCTTTATCGATCATCTCATCCAATACATTCCCAGCAGATTTTGCCATTAATTTCTGGATATTATTTTGCAGCTCTTTGTTCTCATTTATCAATTTCTCGATCTTTTCAATAACTGCATTTTCCGGAACATGGAGGGTCTGACTGATTGCTTGAAGCTGATCTTCCAGATTAAATACCAACTGTTCAGCTTTTTCGCCGGTTACAGCTTCAACACTTCTAACACCGGCTGCGACTGATGAT
>CAYYLA010000195.1:0-5629 GCA_964441785.1 uncultured Candidatus Cloacimonadota bacterium
CTGAATCGACCATATAACCAGGCAGAGAATGATAGAATTAACAGGAATACAATTGTACTGATGATATTTAATCCGCCCACCAGAAAATACAGGGTCCTTAAAAGATAAATGACAGTTGCCAAGAGTAGAAATCCCATGATTTCCTTGAAGATATTCATCCAATTTCCTGGTTTGGGAATGAGTTTTATCGCTTTAGGAAAGAATCCCAGTAATAGAAATGGGAAAGCTAAACCAAGTCCTATCAAAATGAACAATATCAAGATTATAACAGGTGGTTGAGCAAAGGCAAATCCAAGAGAAGCTCCCAATAAAGGTGCTGTGCATGGTGTTGCAAGTAATACAGCAAATACACCACTGAAGAACATACCGGTGAATCCGGATTTGTTTGAAGCCTGATATGCCAGGTTCATTCCGGGTGCTCGAATGATGAAGACATCAAATAAGGATAGAGCAAATATGTAAATAACACTTATAAGTATTAATATGAACAAAGGACTCTGGAACTGGAAGCCCCAACCAATGCTCTCTCCTGATGCTTTTATAGTTATGATAGCAAGAGCTAATACTATGAAGGATACAACAACACCAGCTGTATAGATCAATGCACTCTTTAGAATATACGTCCCATCTTTATCCTGCTGATTAACCAAACTCATTGCCCTGATAGATAATACAGGTAATACACAGGGCATCACATTCAGGATCAAACCACCCAGAAAAGCTAACAGAAAGAAGTAAATTAAGCTGTGATGCACCTCTTTAACAGGTATTTCATCAATGTTGATATTACTTTTTAATGCGAGGGTGAACTCTTTGGATTCCGGGAACAAACAGGCTCCGGTTTCCGTGCATAACTGATAGTTCGCTTTTATGGTTAATGAATCTGGTACATTGCTGTTTAATACCTTGATTGTCCGTTTCAGTGTGACTGCGTCATGATACTCGATAACACCATTATCGTTGAGCGGACCTTCAGGATACATTGTGTCACTGAATTGCAGTCCCTCTAATGGTGAAATGCCAATATTAAAGAAATCTTTCTGTAATAATTGATGACGATTCTCTGGTAGTTGAAATGTCACTTTTATCGTATCGTTGTTAATTTGAGCAGATATGTTTACATTCTGAGCATTTGCATATATTGGACACAACAACGCAAAAATGACTAAAACACTATATATATTAAGATGTTGCCTTAATTTCATTTATCCCCTCAAATATTTTCAATATTTAAATAATACTTATTCTATCAAATAATTGCAATTTCCGTTCCTAATTGCTCTCTTCCTTGTGATATTTTTGTTTAAATTCTGTTACCGTCATAGCATTTGCCCAATATGTCTCGAAGGTGGTGAATAACATGTCGGTCAAATCGCTATGCTCTATTACAAGATAGGTCAGATTCGCTTTTGGATCTACCTGATTAACCATGGAAAACATCGCCGTATGTTTGTCGAAAAGATGCAATTTAACTGGCAATTTCAAAGCTATACGAATTTCTTCTCCATTCGATTCAAAATTTTCCATCGATCTGCAGAAAAAATCCAGATCATCAAATTCCGCTTCATAGATTGACTTGAAAATGACACCCTTTTCCATTGTCTTTCTCTGTGTCTCATGTATGTTAAGTGATCGACTCATGGCGTAGGGTGGTTTGCAAAAGGATAATACTGTTTCTTCGGAAGCAAGTTCCAGGGTGTGATGCTTGTTAATGATACTACAAGGTGTACTGAATACTTCGATAAAATCAAGGGATTGATTGTTACTGAGCTTTTGATTAAAAATGGGTGTAAGTTTTGTAGCTAATTGATCAATTTTTTCAAGTTTTTCCTGCTGGAGTGCTCGTAAACGTCTGAAGGCAAGCTCCGGTTTTATGGCAGAGTATTTCTTGATATTTCCAAGTTTCTCTATGACTAATCCCTTTTTCATCAAACTGCTTAAAACAGTGTATACCTTGGATCGGTTAACCTCGCTGCATTGTGAGATTTCTGTTGCCGAATAGGAGTCCCTTCTTATGAGACAACAATAAACCTTAGCCTCATTTTCCGTGAGTCCTATATCGATTAAATCCTGAATATGTTGGCTCATCTCTATATCTCCAAATTCTGTTACTTCTTTGGTGACAACAAATAATATGACTGATGGATGTCAATTGAAAATTGGATATTTTACAGGATAAAATAAAAATCTTTTGCAGTATTTAAATGCCAAAAGATTGAATTTCTTCAAAAAAAAATCAGAATTTAATACCATCAATATTTCCTATAACCTGTGAAATTCAATATCCTTGTTAATCCTAATAAAAAAAAATATTTATAGATCTATCTAGTGTGAAATAAAACGGAAAAATTAGATGGATTTTTTTATTTTAGTAACAAAAAAAAGGATCCAGAGGATAAAAATGTGCTTGACACTAAAGAAAAGTGAAACACAAATTGGTCAGGCCACTAGACAGGAAGGCCAATAGGAGGGTTGATGTTTGAACAGCTAAAAACTAAAAAGTTTAATCAGCTGATAATTGAACAAATTAAAACACTTATTGAAAATGGAACGTTAAAAAAGGGAGATAAACTTCCATCCGAAAGAACTCTTGCCGAACAATTTGGTACTAGTAGAGCTTCCATTAGAGAGGCTATGAGCGCTTTGGATATGATGGGGGTTATCGAAACTAGAACTGGCTCTGGTAATTATATAAAGATTGATATTGAAGAATCACAAATTGATGAAGCCCTGATAAGAGAAATCCTGGCAAATCATGAACTTTTTGATATCTATGAAGCAAGAGAAGCTATTGAACCATCACTTATATATTTAGCAGCTGAGAGGAGAACCGAAAACGATATAAAAGAATTCAAAAAAATTAATGATAAATTAGATAAAATTTCTAAAACTATGAAAGATGATTCAGAAAAAATATATGAGTATATGGAAGAAGATCGCAAATTCCATCTTAAAATTGCTGAAATGTCCCACAATCCAATTTTATTTAAGTTATATGCGAGTATCAGCCTATTACTAAAAGAAGAGACATGGTTAGAATTAAAACGGGTAGATATATTGGAAAAAGGCGCATCTCAAACTGAATCTGAGCATAGAGAAATAGCAAAATCTATTATTGATGGTGATTCGATTGAAGCTAAGGAAAAGCTACTTATTCATCTGCAAAGAATAAAAGAGGGACTGGTGTTTATGGTAAAAGATAAGAAGTAGAAATGTCAATTCATTGAAATTGTTATAGAGATTGATATTGATATTGAGATTGAGATTGAATGGAGTTTGATAAATATTGTTATAGAAAGAGGTGATTGATATTATGAATAATCTTGAGACGTTGTTTAACGCAAAATCAGTGGCAGTAGTAGGGGCTTCAAATAAAATTGGGAAAAAAGGTTATGAAATCCTGAATAATCTAATTAATGGTGGATATGAAGGTAAAATATTTCCTGTAAATCCTAAAGATGAAACGGTTCAGAATTTAACTGCTTATAAAAGTCTATCAGATATTGATGAAACAATTGATTTAATTGTAGTAGTAATTCCAAGTAAATTTGTTCCTTCTCTATTAGAAGAGGCCGGGAAGTTATCAATTAAGAATGCAGTCATAATAACAGGTGGATTTAGAGAAATTGGTTGTACAGAATTAGATGATGCCATGATGGCAGCAGCCGAGAAATACAATATCAGGATTGTTGGACCCAACTGCCAGGGAATCAATTATACACCCAATAAAATGTGTGTTTCATGGCCATTAATTAAAGCAAAAGGTCCAATGGCAATTATTGCTCAAAGTGGTACTGTTGCTGCACAATTTGGTGTTACTGCTGATAATGACAAATTAGGTGTTTCCGGATTAGTAAGTTTGGGTAATAAGTCAGGGTTGGATGAATTGGATTTTTTACGTTTTTTTGGATCTGATCCCAATACAAAAGCGATAGCATTAAATCTGGAAGGGATAAAAAAAGGACGAGAATTTTTAGCATTGGTTGGAGAAGTCAGTAAAGATAAACCTGTAGTAATCTTAAAACCTGGTCGTACCACAAAAGGTATGATTGCTGCACAATCACATACGAAATCAATCGCAGGAAGCGATAGAATTTTTGATGCGGCATGTCGTCAATTTGGATTGATAAGGGCTGCTGGAGTAGATGACTTATATGATTTTACAAAAGCTTTAGGATTTTTAAATAAACCATCAGGAAACAGAATACAGGTTATAACTAGTTCAGGTGGTAGTGGGATATTAGCTACCGATATATTTGAGGAAATGAATGCTGATTTAGTCAAAATTGATTCTAACTTAAAGGCTGTTCTGGAAGAGAAATTACCTTCACATTGTGTTGTCTCAAATCCACTGGATTTAACTGGAGATACGAATGCAGAGCGTTATCAAGTATGTATGGATGAGGCAGTTAAATATGATTATTGTGATATGTTTTTATTAATCTTTGGAGATCCCATTGTAGGAGCTGCAGAGGTAGTTGCTGATTTGAAAAAGAAAACTAATAAGCCAATTATTGTTTGTTACTTAGGTGGTGGTGATGTAGAAGATGTGGAAACAAAGAAAATGCATCAAATAGGAATACCCACATTTCCAACCCCAACGAGAGCAGCGAAGGCTATTAGTATTTTAGCAAAGAAATAGAAGATGAAAATACATAAGGAGAAATTAACATGAATTGGATTGCAAAAAATGAACCTGGTATTGTAAAATTATTAATGGGGAATGAAGCGATAGCTCGTGGCGCAATAGAAGCTGGCGTCCAGTTAGCAGCTTGTTATCCTGGAACACCAAGCTCAGAAATAGGCGAAGTGTTAGGTGAAACGTCGAAAGATATTGGTCATTATTTTGAATGGAGTACAAACGAAACAGTAGCGTTTGAAGTTGCCGCAGGAGCTTCTTTGGCAGGAGCAAGAGCTTTAACTGCGATGAAAAATGCAGGATTTAATCTAGTGATGGATAACTTTATGACACTGACTTATGGTGGTATAAAAGGTGGATTTGTCGTTGTTGTAGCTGATGATCCTGGTGCTCATTATTCATCTAATGAACAGGACACAAGATTAGAAGCTTTAGCTGCCGAATTAATGATCTTTGAACCTCAACATCAGAATCAGGCTAGATTGATGACAAGAGAGGCTTTTGATCTGTCTGAAGAATTAGAATTACCTGTATTCGTAAGATCCGTAACTCGATTATCGCATGCTAGTGGTAACGTGGAATTTGGAGAGATAAAAACAGAACATAATGATATTGGATTCAATAAACACTGGAAAATTCCATATCGCTGGAATGTTTATGGACCTCCAGGGCCACAAAGTAAACGCGAATGGTTACATTCCCGTATACCTCTAATGAAAGAATATGTTGAGTCATCAGAATTTAATAAACTAAGTATTAAGGATTCAACGATTGGTGTTGTAACTAGTGGAATTGCTGCAACATATGTTAAAGAAATCATTGATGAATTGGATTTAAATGATAAGGTACATATTCTTGATTTAGGTATTGTTAATCCATTACCAGAACAAAAAGTAAAAGCTCTTCTTGATAACTCAGAACATGTATTAGTTATTGAAGAAGGTGATCCTCTTATTGAAACTGGGATCAGATTGTTTGCAAAAGAATATA
>CAYYLA010000195.1:5639-5901 GCA_964441785.1 uncultured Candidatus Cloacimonadota bacterium
TTTGATAATTACGTAATTCCTCGTGAGGGAGAATTGGATCCAGATAATGTTAGAGTTGCTTTTATTAAAGCATTAGGATTTGAAATAAGTGAAAACAAAACCCTGGAAACAATAAAAGCAGAAGCAAGAAAAATTATTACATCACGTTCTTCTACACTGTGTGCTGGATGTCCTCATCTTGGAAGTTATTGGGCTTTAAGAAAAGTATTGGAAAAATGTGATGGAACTCCTATTGTTAACGGTGATATTGGCTGTTATGAAC
>CAYYLA010000196.1:0-5892 GCA_964441785.1 uncultured Candidatus Cloacimonadota bacterium
TTCCCCAACCGTGGTATTCAGCTTCTTCTACATCATAATAAACTTGTTTACCTTCACCTGCTGGGAATTCGGCGGTTGAAGTAGCAACATATTTCTTTGGTGGGTTACCAACTACTTCAAATTCCCAGTTTTTGTCAGTAGCATTACCGAGTTTTGCATCCTTCATTGCATCTTCAATAGCGTAATTTTCTGTTGTGCCAAAGGTTTGATAGTATACACGATAAGCACTTCTAATAGCTGCAATTGCTGACTGAGCTTCTGTAGCTCTCGCCTTTCTCACGTAGCTCATGTAAATTGGTACTGCGATAGCTGCAAGAATTGCAATAATAACTACCACAACCAAAAGTTCGATAAGACTGAATCCTTTTTGATTTTTAAGTTGTCTAAACATCCTTCCTCCTTATTATTTTGCTTACTTCTTTTGCAAATTTTGTGCCATGATCTATTAAGCTTTAAAAACTTGTCAAAATAAAATTAATGGATAAACTTATATCGAATAACCCCTTATCCCCTTCTATACAATAGGTTCGGTAGTTTACTGGGAAATGTCTTACATTCGCTGAATATGATTCATCGTTATACTATATATATAGTTAACTATGTCCAACAAAAAAGCTGTTTTTTAGTAAAAAATTTGTAATTTTTATTAAGATTGACGTTAATTATAGAATCGACAAATATCCAAAATTGTATACGTTTTGTTTTTTTGGGATTTTATCATACATCTTTTGAATTTACATATGTTATTTATCCAAGTTTATAAGAAATTAAACCACTATTTACCAACATCTTAATCTAACTATGTTAAACTTGTTAACAATATTGCGTTCAATTTTTTGTAAATGATGTACAGCCGGCTATTCATTACAACCGGCTGTATTATCCAACATTTGTAATCAACTAATTCATTTAGACCTGTCTAGTGGAATTAATTATCCCATGAACCTGCCCAATAAATTTTTCTTTTCTATTTCATCAGAATTTATCCAGTGAAATACTGCAATACAGACTGTTTCATAAGGACCTGTCCAATGAAATGTCTCTTCCTTTTATTTCATGAGGACTTGTCCAATGAAATGTTTCTTCCTTTTATTTCATTAGGAGCATCTTCTTTGTTTCGCTAAAATCTCCATTATCCAAACGATAATAATAGATTCCTGATGAGACAGACTTACCTGCATCATCTCTTCCTTTCCAGGAAATGTCATAATGACCAGCTTTCAATGTTCTATTAACCAGGGTTTTAACTTTCTGACCTTTCATGTTAAACACAATCAATGAAGTATAACCAGCTTCTCCATCTACTGCAAAGCTGATTGTTGTTTCTGGGTTAAAGGGATTTGGATAATTACCCTGTAACATGTTTACAACAGGGATACTGTTTTCATCACTATCAGAAATTCCCACCTGAACGACATTAGACTGGAAACTTTCACCATTACTATATTCGGCAGTAACATAAAAATAGTAATTCAAATTAGCTACCAATTGTCTTGTATGTGAATTCTCTTCACAGGAAGCAATATTGTTATATGTTACCCCATTAATGCTCATATAGAGATTAAAATGATCAAAATCAGGATGATCCATATCGTTGTAATCCCAGTTAAACGTAACCCAACCATCATCATATTGCTGTGTAAGATTTTCAGGAACTTCCAGATAATGTAAATCTACATTCAGGGTTACAATATTTTCAGGAGATAACTCTACTTCCTGTTCAAAAGAGCCATGTCCATCCAGGTCAACACTAAAATCATAAATACCCTGATAGTGAGTAATGATATAATTGCCATCGTCAAAAGGATCATAAGGATCATTTCCAAGGGATATGGAAGCTTCAGAAATATCTACCTCTGAATTATCGCTGGTTATCAAACCCATAATGAACGCTTCCTGTGGATTGAAGATAAAGGAAATAGAATCCTCGGCCGATGAGCTGATCTGAATTATATTGATACCACCATCACTACCGTTGGACAGGAAACTGCTTGGATTGGTATCATCATTAAATTCTGTTCGAGTTGATTCTTGAGAAAAATAGGCACTGGAAGCATCGCCACTGCTTGATGTTGTCCCATTGGGACGATAGAGATAAAGCTCATCAGGAGGTCCACTTGGATTGCCTTGACCATCCAGAGCAATATTCACGCGGGATACCGTCAAACCACTACCGGGGAGATTATTCTCAAAGGTTCCCGGAATCTGTTTTCTGAATTCCAGAACGAAATATTCTGTGTTAGAATTTGGTGATGCAATTTTATAGCAATTATCCGTTGCCGAAGTTAAAGGCTTAAGCCAATATGTTCCTGATTCAGTAATCTCGGGGATTGTATCAATCCAATATCCATAACGATATTTCATATAAGCACTCATGTGGGTAAATGATCCATTCATAACATCCCAACCGGAGTATGGTCCATTAGGATCTGCCCCACCATCGCTGTAATGATAGAGATCGGGAGCGCCAAGGAGATGGAAAAATTCATGAACCAATGTAGCGACATCATTTTGTGTTTCAGGTTGGAAGGTGTAATCATATACACGTTTTCCATGAAGATAGACATTTTGAGAAAAGAGATACCATCTATGCGCCCAGAGAAGATCTGCCCAGCCACCGGTTCCACCCTTAATAATAAAACAGATGCTATCGAGATAATTATCATTGTCTGCATCAATCTCTAAATCTGTTGGAACTTCTGGTTCAATAAATGCCACCGCATTAGCCAATAACGTATGCTCTCTGTCTCTCCTTTGTGTGTCAGTTGTATAACCACTGGGATTTGTGCTGGCATTATATGGCATGTAATATCCCCGGGGATGTTCATCTACATAAGAAAGATTTGTATCCAGATCACAAACCGGATAATGATAACTATCTACATTTAAATTATTATAAGATACTTCATCATAATAGTTAACAACAGAAGCTGCTCCAGCTGTTTCATCATTGAATTTTGCATCAAAATAAGAACGAGGATTTGAGAACTCTCCCTGATCATTAAAACGAATAAAAACAACCAGATTATTGAGATTTCCAAAATGCGGAGCACGCTCACCATCACGCATATTATCTTCTCTGGCTGCCCTTCTGGCTAAATACTGTTCTTTTGATATAACAACATTTGGGACTAAATTTACAGCTTCGGGATCGGTGGAATCAACACGATAATTAGAAGGAACTATCTGATCATTTTCTTTAACAGCGTAATAATAGTACCCATTTTCAGGGTGTTGGATTATCGTATATCCCTTTTCATCATGTAGATAATTGAAGAATTCATCACCACTGGCCAGGCAATTTATGCTAGACCCATCTGGTTGGTTCAATGTCATTGGAAGATTTTTGGATAGAGCACCAAATAACATCGTAGAAACCAATAACATGATTATGATAATAATTTTTTTCATTTTTTCTCCTGCTTATTTATTTATTTTTTTTATTAATAAACCCCATTAAATTTCATCAACATAAAAAAGAATGCAATAAGAATTCCAATTGCGTTTTAAATAGTCTTTCATGGCCTTGTTTTTGTCTTAGACAACTCCCAAATATTGATCGTAATGAGTTCAAATAAAAGGTTACAGCCTCATCAGAATTTATATCTGATCTAAAGCTACCATCCTCTATTCCTTTATCAAATACTTTTCTCAGTCTATGATATGTATTAGTCATCGATTCTGAAAGATCTTTTACCGTTTCTGGTTTGATCTTATCCCAATTTCTATCAAGCACATACCATTGCTGTAATAGCTTGAAATATTGTGGTTTAGCGAAATTGCACTCAAAATAGTGGAGAGCATGTGCTCGCAACTTATCACCTCCGCTGCCAGCTGAATCTAATACGACATTATAACTGGCCACGTTTTCTCTAACAGCCCTCATGATAACGGCTAGATATAAATCATATTTGCTGATAAAATAACTGTAAATGGTCTTCTTTGTATATTCTGCCTTGTCCGCAATATCCTGAATAGTAACATTAAAAATATCACGCACTTCAAATAGACTTTCGGCTGCATCCAAAATGTCATTCTGCCTAATAGCCCTCTCTTTTTCCTTTCTTGTCTCTACACTCATAACACCCCTTATATACCCTTAATTACCCTCAATATACTCACGGTATACTTAATTATTTTTCACTTGTTTTCAGTCAAGAAAAAAATTTGGGAGATTGGAGGTTGGGGATTAGGTGTTGGAGGAATAAATAACGAATAATGAAGAATGATCATTGGGGGCATTAAGATCAAAGGTGAAAAATGATCCGTCTCCGTTTCACTACGCCGAGACAAGAATGTGAGAAATGAAACCTTCGCAATGTTTAGAAACCTTACGAATGAGGGAATTCAATTGGAATTGATTTTAAAACATTGGATTGTACCGACTTTAGACGGTTCATCCAATTGTTTACTGAAAAAGTCAATGCCTATTGTTACTTCAATACACAAAACAATCTTCAATAAAACTGTCACCCTGAGTTTTCGGCAAAACCGAAAGTATCGAAGGGATAGATATATGAAAATTTATAAGTTTAATTAAATCATTTTATCTTACTATTTGTTTTTCTGAAACCTACTGATTTTGCAACCACATAGAAGAATAGTTTTTCCTGCGAAACTGTGGATGTCCATTGAGAGCCATTAAATATACCAGATATATTTTCTGTAAAAGGTCCTTCAGCGTTGATAGAAGAGTAGATGGAATATGATATTGCTCCTGGCACTGGATCCCAGGTTATTATTACATTAGAATCTGAGATTACAATGTTTACGGAACTTGGAGAAGGAAGATAACCTGCATCGGAAGATACAAATCCACTTACCAAAATATAGTTTCCGCTATCTGCTCCATCATCTGAGATTTCTCCAATTGATGATAAAACAATTTTATAATTAGTTGAGGACAACTCTGTCTGATTTGGATTCCCGGAAGAAAAACTGCTACCCCATAATGTGAAATTATCACTTTCTGAAATAGCTAAACAAACATTGCAGAATAATATCAATGTTATCAAAATAATCCAACGCATCTTATTCTCCTTCTGAATAACCTGACCACATTATATTGACATATACCTTAATAGTCCCTACTTCTTTTCCGTTATAAGGTTCAAGAGCTCTCCCTATGACCATTCCCGGTTTAGTTGCCTTCATGGCACATCCCTTTGTGCCTGCAGCCGTTATAAAATCACCGACCTCAATCATTCCGTTTTCTGTAATCACTTTTGTCGGAACAATACCCATCATTCCAACCAAAACCTGATCTTCAGGATCACTCTCTGCAGTTGAATTTCCAACAACAACAGGATTAACAGAATATACTCCGGCAATTCTTTTTGAATATGTTTCTTCACCTTTCTCAACAGAGAATCCTTTGGTAGATAAAAGCACAACATCGCCAGGTTCAAAATCCTCTAACAAATCAGCTTTGGGGAAGTATTCCGCATAATCAGCTCCTCCTCCAATCCAAGATCCATCACAACGACCATCGCCGGAAGCAGTAAATCTGAAACGTCTATTCCAGCCTGCTGCTGGATAAGCATCCATTCGTATAAAATCTGAATTAGTCTCATTTCCCCGCTGAATAATTAGTAAAGTAGTATCCTCATTTTCTTGATTAGAATTTTCTAGGAATTGGGCAATCCCTGTCCCTGTATTTTTAAAATATGTTGTTGCTGCAGCTACTCCTGCTTCATCTTATTCTGCATAAATTCTATTTAAAATATCTGTATCCGTTTCAACACCAACACCTAATCTACGTTTAATGCCCACATTTCCATCAGCAAAAAAACCTGCCCAGTTTTTATCTCCATAATTAGCTGCAGCATAAATTCCGTAGGCAACTTCTCCTCCTGAAGCAGTGCAATAACTCGCTGTATTCATTTGGTTGCC
>CAYYLA010000197.1:0-5887 GCA_964441785.1 uncultured Candidatus Cloacimonadota bacterium
ATGCACATCAAAAGCACGGATGATCAGAAATTTAAGGTTGTTGAAAAGGTGAAAAACTCTTTCCTTGAAGAAGGGTATGAAATCAATGATATTGATGGCATGCGCATAACCTTTGCCGATGGCTGGGGCTTGTGCAGAGCTTCCAATACTACCCCGGTTATCGTGGTTAGATTCGAGGCGGAAACAGAAGAACGTCTTCATGAAATCCAGGGTTTGATCGAAACAAGAATTAAAAAATTCTTATAATTTAATATTATCAGGTAGAAGACGTATTATTATTCTGCGTCTTCTACTTTTTTGCTATATAGGCTATCCCTTTCTGCCCATCTATCTTTAATACTATTTCTTTTTCTAACTCTATGTGACTGAAATAGGTATTCTTTTGTATCACCTTGTTCGTAAAAATCCAATCGAGATTAAGATGACTACTCTGTGAATTGTAAGGAATATTAAAATATCCTGCATTCATTGCTACCAGATTATGAAAAAAATGCGTTCCCTGTGATGCATCTATGTTAAAATCCTGAATTCCGACCTCAATAATTGCTTTTGCATTTGATATCTGCCCCCACTTAACTGGAATGCCTAGAAATTCATCACGACTACCCCAGCGTCCAGGCCCAATTAGTATGTACTGCTTATCATCTTTTTTCAATCTTTCGTTAAATGCCTCGATCTCTAAAACCATTTCGCGGGTTTTTGTATTATTAAATGTTTCCGGGTTGAATACAATGAAGTCCCTGATATCATTGAAAATACCATTACCCATCCCACGATCAGTAAACATAACTAACTGGTCTTTATCTAATTCATCTTCCTCTATGGTTGTATCTTCTACACTTACGTTTAACGGTCGTATCTGTAATAGATAAAATGATTGATCGAATCGCTTCTTTGCTCCCTTACCCAGATTTACAGCAAACTCGATCTCTACAGGAACGCCCATTGCTCGTTCACAGATTTTCAGGATATATTGGATAATCTCAGCTAATGGAAAATAGCTATATTTTAATACATCCGCAAAGGTTACTATCAAAGGACCCTTACCCTCTATTCCATCTCTTAGCCGATTATTCTCATAATCCCACACCGAAACAACATGATCAAGAGATCCATTCTGTTTTAATCTTCGAATCTTCTTTTTTATCACACCATCATGCTTGATCATTTCTTCTTCTTCTAGGATATCCAAGTCTAAAGCATACAGGTCTTTCTGACTGCTATTGATAATCTTTTCTTCAGAGATTATTGAAAGTTTTGGGTAGTTTGGACAAAATACATAATTAGTTTCCCCATCTACAACAGATTTACCAAGACCCGTTGCTATTGTAGCGATTCCATCACGATTCTTTAGATGAGCAGTTGGATAGTAATTAAATGATTGTGCTACCCCTGATATGTTTGGATAATAAAGATTGTCGAATTTCGTACCAATAACCTCCTGGATTATCACAGCCATTTTCTCATCCTCGACTTTGAAATTTATACTTCGGATATATTGTCGAGCACTCTTTAGATAAACAGATGAAAACACCAGTTTGATTGCATCCATAAGCTTTTTTAGTCGTAGTTCAATATCTGATTCGTTGTTTGGTATCATAAATGTCTGATATATTCCAGCAAAAGGTTGAGATTGAGAATCCTCCAACAATCCTGATGAGCGAATGGCCAAGGGTGTTTTTATAACCTCAAGCAACTGATACAAATTCTTTTGCAGTGATTTACTCAATTTACCCTTAACAAAGATGTTTTTTATCTCTTCATCACTTGCAGTGATACGATTTAATAAATTAGCAGCATCAGAATTATCGTTCCAGAACTTTAATAAAGATTTCTTATCAACAGGTAATTTTAATATCTGTTCTTTGATATAATTACATGCTAGAAATTCATCAAATTCATTTGATCCAACAATGAAAGAACGCGGTACTTTAATGGAAACTTCAGGAAACTCCTTTCGAAGATCCAACGAGAGAAGAAGTTTGTTAAGAAATGCAATTCCTCTTCCTTTTCCTCCAAGTGAACCCTCTTTAAGTTTGGATACCTGAAAATCAAGATCGATACTATTCTTATCAAAATGTAACACCTTCCCACAATTTTTTTTATTGCGAAGATCACGAAGGCTCATCCTTAGATAACGCCTTAATCTATTTGGACTGGAAAAATTGGATAACCTCAACGGACGCATACGTTTTGCCAGATTTATCTCTCCATGGGCAATTAACCAGGCGGAAAAATGGTTGCGTAATGCATGAAATATCAGTGATTCATCTGGAATATCGTTAATGGTTTTTTCAAATTCCAGCAGCGTGGTAACCCTGGCTACTTCATCACCAAATTTGTTTCTGAAGATCAAATCACCAAATCCAAGATTCTGTAGAATGTATTTCCGAAGATCTTCCAATAATGTATCGGAATTCTTATAAAGGAAATCGACGTCTAAATCATTTGCTTTCATCGCATTATCTACATCACTAGATTGAAGTAGCATTGACATATCTCTCTGCTCTGTTTTCATCTGACGGATTAATTTAAAACCAGCGTCCTCATCTGGCTCTCCATTAACAGGGTATTTAATGTCTGAAATCAAACAGATAATGTAATCACGATATTTCTCCAGTATATGCTGAGCTTCTTCAAAGGTATGAACCATCAAAACCTTGGGACGTAATTTCATACGATTTCGCTTGTTGGTTATATTCAGTTCCGCTGAAATCAGTCGCTGAGTCTGTTGCATTATTTCGGAATAAAGTAATGGAAGAAACCTACTGTAATATAGTACAGAATCCTCTACCAGAAGTATTACCCGCACTAAACCATTAGCTGTGTCTTGCTCTACATTCCTGAAATCTTCAATATATTTTATAATAGCCAGAAATAATTTATTATCACCATGCCAATAAAAAACATCATCAATGAATTGCATTTTATCTATGTTACGATTGATTAATACAATATCGGATTCAATATTTATAAGAAGAATGACAGGTAAATCTGGGACGTTCTTTTTTATCTCTTCACTCAAAATATAAGGCGTTATATCACCAATTCGCATCATAGTTATTACTAGATCGAATCGTCGATGTTTCAAGATTTCTAAAGCTTCTTCTCCTGTTTGGACACTGGTGATTCTGGGGATATTCCTTAGATTCAATTGATCGTATTCTCCAAAGAACTGTTCTGATAAAATCCCTTCTTCCTGAAAAATGAATGCATCATAAAAAGATGAAACAAGCAAGATCTCGTGAATCCAGTTCTGCATTAAATCCTGATAGTTATCTTCTTCTAACCTTAATATTCTACTGTTCTCTTGTGTTTCCATTATGTCACTCTCATAATTTTTTGCGTTATTTAATAAATCATTCAATTAAATGTAAAGTATTTTCAGAAAAGTAATTTGACCAAATCTGAAAATGATTTTTTTTGTCAGCCTATGAAAAGAATTAAAAACTATTCTGATATATATGATTGGGAATTAAATTTGATCGATGAAGATCAAAAAAAGGAGATTGATTTTTGGATTAATCAGGCAGGTGAATATCCAAACTCGATCCTTGAAATAGCCTGTGGAACAGGGCGTATTACAATTCCATTACTGAATAAGGGTTTCCCTGTTACCGCTGTTGATATCTCTTCTTCCATGTTGGATATCTTGAAATCCAAGACGGGAATTTATAATAATTTGCAAATTATTAAGAAAGATATGCGCTTTCTTGATCTGAAAAAAAAATTCGATATTGCTTTTATTACCTACGGATCATTTCAGCTACTGATCAATGTGGATGATCAAATAAAAACATTGAAAGCTATTGCAAAACATCTTAATAAAAAAGGGAGGCTGATCATTGATACGCATCAAGGCATTTGTGATGAACCTCTATCAGTTTCCAATGTGTTACTTTATGACGAATTTCTTGATGATAAATCACGGGTTCAAATGTATACTTCCTACAAAACAGATTGCAGAAAAAAGATTAGACATTGGCATGATAGATACATTATCAATCAGATGGGGAAGACCTTAAATATTGATAACGATATCAGCCTTAAGGCTGTAGAGACTGATGATATGATATTCCTTGCTGAGAAATGTGGTTTTTCAATTAAATGGATAGTTGGAGATTTTCTTTCGAATCCACTGAAGGATGATTCTCCCAAAGCTATTTATTGTTTAGAAAAAAAATAGTCAGGATGTAATTATTATATCCTTCTCGTTCTTCTTTTTATTTTCAATTGTTATCATTAACTCATTGGGGACACATACAATTGGAAAGCTATTTGTCCAACCCTGCTTAACACAAAATTGATTTTTACAGGTAGATTCAATTAATCTGATACGACCATCCTTAACTTCAGCAATAATCCCATCATCAATTTTAAAGACTGTATTCTTTGAAAGCGGAAGAGTGGCAACAATGTTTCCTTTGTATTGGACAATCGCAACAGAAGATTTATTATGACTCCTTAACTGTATATAAAATAATACACTTAATAATGTTAATACAACAATTAACATTAGATCATATTTGTTAATTATTTTACGAAGATCGGAAATATTGCTATAAAATTTATTCAAATTTACCTTTAATGAAGTGACCACAATGGGGACAGCGCTCATTGCGGATCATTACTTTTACAGGCCTTACCCTGTTTACCAGTAAGGCTTCACAATTAGGACAATATGTATTTCTGTCGGTAATAACATTACCTAGATACACATAGCTGAGTATTTCATTTGCTGCTTTCTGGCAATCAAACATAATGGATTCAGGAGTTTGAGGCTTGTGCATCTTATAATGAGGAAAATATTTCGATAAATGCAGTGGAATATCCTTATCAATAGAGGCAATAAACTCTGATATCCTGATAACATCTTCAATAGAATCATTCAAATCAGTGATCAGTAGATTCGTAATTTCAAGATGACATCCACCTGCAGCAATTTCTATACTCCTCAGCACATCTTCAAGCTTTCCATGACAATATTTTTCATAAAAATCATGATTGTATGCTTTTAAATCAATATTCATAGCATCAATATAGGGAAGAAGTTCACGCAGTGGTTCCTCATTAATAAAACCATTAGTCACCATTATCGTATTGATATCATTTGATTTCAATAATTTAGCACTATCCAAAACATACTCAAACCATGTTATTGGCTCTGTATAAGTAAATGCAACATTTCTACATTGATGTTTTCTACATAAATCAAGCAGCTTATCAGATGTAACCTCAACAGTCTTTACCTGAAACTGGCTGATAGAATAGTTTTGGCAAAAATCACAACTGAAATTACAGGAATTGCTGCCTAATGAAATAACAGCCTGCCCTGGATCAAAATGATAAAGTGGCTTTTTCTCAATCGGATCTATACTGATCGTAACAGTTTGAGCATAATTAGTTGAGTATAAAACGCCATAGAAATTTTTTCTGGCTTTACATATTCCGGTTGAATTAGGAGGTATGATACAATAATGAGGACATAGTGTACAACGTACAACCTCTTTTCCTAATCGTTCAAAATATTTTGCCTGTTTCATTCGTTAAAACAACCTTCTAATCTTGAAATATTCTTTTCTAAACTATCGGAATTCTCGATAACTGTTTTTCGAGCTTCCCTGCCAATCTCTTCCCGTTTCTTGGGATTTTTATGAAGATCAAGTATATCTTCTTCAAGTCTTTTACGATTACTGACAATAATTGCATTATTTGTCAACAATTTAACTACTGAGCCTCGACAAGAACTATGGAATTTACCAATAATAACTGGAGATCCATAAAATGCAGGTTCAAGTGGATTGTGCCCACCAAAATCATAGAAACTCCCACCAACAACAGATAAATCAGCTATGCAGTAGAATAGTATCAAGATCCCCATCTCGTC
>CAYYLA010000198.1:0-5820 GCA_964441785.1 uncultured Candidatus Cloacimonadota bacterium
CTAGATTCTTCTGGTTTTTCTTGGTCTACAACCGTTATGAGGGATAGGTGTAATATCTTTAATCATAGTAACAGTAAGACCGTTAGCATCAAGAGCTCTAACTGCAGCTTCTCTTCCGCCACCAGGCCCTTTGATGATTACTTTAACTTTATTAATTCCCATTTCAAGTGCTGTCTTAGCAATCTCTTCAGCTGCTAACTGAGCGGCAAAAGGAGTACTCTTTTTTGATCCTTTATAACCAATTTTTCCACCACTTGACCAGGCAATAACATTACCTGCTTTATCACTAAGAGTTACAATTGTATTATTGAAACTTGAGTGAATACTTGCAACCCCTTCATTGAAGGAGAGACGTACTCTTTTTTTCTTGGTCTTTCTAGCTGAACCTTTCTTAGCCATACTTCCTCCTTCCTATTATCTACCTTTACGGCGTCCACGTCTGGTTCTAGCGTTTGTATGTGTACGCTGCCCACGACATGGCATACTTCTTTTATGACGGGTGCCTCTATAGCAACCAATCTCCATTAAACGTTTAGTGTCCATTGCTGTCTGAGTTCTTAATTCACCTTCAACAAGATGTTCGTTAGTAATTAAATCTCTGATTTTTTTCTCATCTTCAATTGAAAGGTCTTTAACTCTAATATCTTCACTGATTCCTAACTTTGCAAGAATCTTTTCAGAAGTAGTTCTACCAATACCAAAAATGTAGGTAAGGCCAATAACTATTCTTTTATCTCTGGGTAATTCAACACCTGCTATGTGTGCCAAGTTTAATCCTCCTCTTAAATCTTAACTAACCTTGTCTCTGTTTATGTTTCGGGTTAGCAGAGCATATCACTCTAATTACACCTTTACGTTTTATAATCTTACAATCTTTACAGATTTTCTTAACTGATGCTCTTACTTTCATCACTATCTCCTATTTATATCGATAAGTGATTCTACCACGATTGAGATCATATGGAGATAATTCGACCTTCACTTTATCTCCAGGTAGAATTCTTATATAATGCATTCTCATTTTACCGGAGCTATGAGCCAGAATTTCGTGGCCATTTTCCAGTTCAACTCGAAACGAAGTATTAGGCAGAGCCTCTTTTACAATTCCTTCAACTTCTATTACGCCTTCTTTCGCCATCTTAAACCTTCCTTTAACAAAGGGTTAAAATTTCTGCTTCATTTTTAGTAATCAGAACTGTATGTTCATAATGAGCAGACAAACTGTTATCAGCAACATAGAATTCCCAACCTAATTCTGATACTCTATTAGTACCAATATTAATCATAGGTTCTATGGCTATCGTCATTCCCGGTTTCAATCGTGGCCCTCTTCCCTTTATTCCATCATTTGGAACCATTGGATCTTCATGTAAATTCCTTCCTATACCGTGCCCAGTCAAATTATCGGCAACGTAGTAGTTGTTGGCCTTTGCATATGATCCAACTGCGTGGGAAATATCACCAACTCTATTTCCTGCTACTGCTTGTTCAATTCCCAACTTAAGAGCATTTTGAGTAATATTTAACAAATGTTCAGCCGCATCACTCACTTTGCCAACTCTATAGGTTCTAGCTCCGTCTCCATAAAATCCATCCTTATAAACGCCAACATCCACACCGATGATATCGCCTTCACTGAGAACGGTTTTTGCAGAAGGAATGCCGTGTACTATACATGCATTAACCGATGCACATATAGCAGAAGGGAAGGGCTGCAAACCCGGAACAGAATAGCCCTTAAACGCTGGTTTTCCACCATTTGATCGGATAAGGTTTTCTGCAAATATATCCAACTCCAGGGTAGAAACTCCAGGCTTGATATGAGCTTCTAATTCTTGGAGTAACAATCCCACAATGCGATTACTTTCACGCATTTTAGCAATTTCTGATTGATTCTTTATTGTAATCATGTTACCCTCTCACTCTATCTATTTAACCTCTACGTGCACGAAGTTTTCCTTTTTTCATGAAACCATCGTAGTGACGCATAACGAGGTGTGATTCTATCTGCTGTAACGTATCAAGAGCTACACCAACGATAATGATAAGCCCAGTACCACCAAAATAGAAGGGAAGATTGAAAAGCTTAGTCATAAACTCAGGTACAATAGCAATAATAGCAAATGCGATAGCACCCGGTAATGTAATTCTAACTAAGATACTATTTATATAATCAGATGTCTTTTTACCAGGTTTACGACCAGGTATAAATCCACCATATTTTTTCATATTCTCTGCCATTTCAACTGGATTTAAAACCATCGCAGTATAGAAATAAGCGAAGAAGATGATAAGTCCCATGTAAAGAACGGTATAGAGGAAAGCACCTGGTGAGAGGTAGTTCACTACAGCGTTCATAAAATCGCTGCCCTTAAAGAAGGTAGCAATTGTACGAGGGAACATGATAATAGATTGAGCAAAAATAATAGGTATTACACCAGCGGTGTTAACTTTAAGTGGGATATGAGTACTTTGGCCACCATAAACTTTTCTGCCAATAACGCGTTTAGCATATTGAACAGGTATTTTACGATTAGCTTCAGTAATCAACACAACACCAGCTGTTACGGCAACCATGATAACTAATACCAATACAGCCATAAATGGTTGCATAGCACCTGCTTGAACCATTTTAAACATATTATAGAATCCAGCAGGATATCTTGCAATAATTCCAGCAAAGATGATCAGAGAGATTCCATTTCCGATTCCATGTTCAGTAATCTGTTCACCAAGCCACATGATGATCATAACACCAGTAACCATAGTAAGAACAGAAGTAAAGATAAAGAAGAAACCAGGATTTGGAACAGCACCTTCGACACCATTTTGCAGGAACATACTAATACCGATTGCATTGAAAGCCGCAATAAATACAGTACCATAACGAGTATATTGATTTATTTTTTTCTGACCTTCTGCCCCTTCTTTTTTCAATTTTTCAAAGAAAGGTAACACACCACCCAGCAATTGGATAACAATAGAGGTAGTAATGTAAGGCATAATACCAAGAGCAAAAACAGAAGCTCTACCTAAGTTCCCACCCACAAAAAGGTCAAACATACCAAAAAGGTTACCACCGGATCCGGATGCACCACCCATAAATTCTTTAAGAGCGGATGAATTGATACCCGGAACTGGGATGAAACTTCCTAATCTATACAATACGAGAATAAGCGCAGTGTAGAGAATTTTTTTCTTTAAATCTGGTATTTTAAAAATATTTCCTATACTCTGTAACACCTTAAATTACCTCCGCGCTGCCGCCGTTCTTTTCAATAATCTCTTTAGCAGCCTTTGAGAAAGCATTAACCTTAATTATCAATTTTTTTTCGAAATTTTCAACATTTTTTGCTAAAATCTTTACAGGAGCATCTTCATTAGCTTTTGGTTTTCTAATAAGATTCATTGCTTCCAGTTTTGCAATATCAAACTCGGTTTCATCGTATTTCATTAATTCACCAAGATTAACAATTCTGAAATGCTTTCTATGAATATTAGTGAAACCTCTTTTAGGAAGACGTCTCTGTAAAGGCATTTGGCCACCTTCAAACCAAGCTGGAATGCTTCCACCGGAGCGGGATTTTTGCCCTTTGTGACCTTTACCGGCAGTTTTTCCATGACCTGTTCCATGGCCTTTACCCAAGCGTTTCTTGTTCTTAGTAATAGCCGGGCGTTCTATATTATGCAAATTCATTATCTACTCCTCAGTGAATTATTCTTTTTCCTGTTGAGCTTCATCAACTGCTTCGAATTCAACCAGGTGAATAACTTTATTAATCATGCCACGAATCACTGCATTATCATCATGCACGCGGCTTCGTCCAATTTTACCTAAGCCCAAAGCTTTGATAGTCCTTTTCTGATCCTCTTTTCTACCAATTGTGCTTCTAACCTGAGTCACCTTAAGCTTCATCTACAACCTCCTGACCAGTAATTTCAGCTACTGTTTTATTACGGAGACGAGCAACATCATAGACAGTACGAAGCTCTTTAAGACCATTCAGGGTAGCTTTCACAACATTGGCCGGAGTATTTGAACCAAGTGATTTGGTCAAGATATTCTCTACACCAACGGCTTCCAGAATAGCACGGGCAGGTCCACCAGCGATTACACCAGTACCAGGTGAAGCAGGACGCAACATAATTTTGCTGGCGCCAAATCTTCCCATAATCTCATGAGGGATAGTACCCTTTGTAAGAGGAACTGAGAACATATTTCTGCCGGCTTTTTCTTTTGCTTTACGGATAGCATCAACTATCTCGTTTGCCTTTCCTGTTCCAACACCAACGCGACCTTTTTTGTCACCAACTACAACAGTGGCATTAAAACTAAAATTTCTACCACCCTTTACAACCTTAGCGACCCTGTTAGTGTCAACTATTTTTTCAACTTCGAATTGAGGTTCATTGTTACGAGGATTATTATTGTTAGGTTTCAAATCTCCTCCCTTAGAATTTTACGCCAGCTTTGCGGACGCCTTCGGCAAAAGCTTTAACTCTACCGTGATAGAGGAAACCACCACGATCAAAACAAACCTGTGTTATACCCATAGCTAATGCTTTTTCACCTAATAAACGTCCAAGATCAAAACTTTGTTCAGTTTTTTTCTTACTTCTATCAATTTCGATATCTTTTGAATTTGTATAGAGAGAAACCAGTGTTTTACCTAAGTCATCGTTGATAACCTGACCGCCAATATTTAAATTGCTACGGAAAACAACAAGACGAGGTCTTTCTTCACTACCAAAAACTTTTTTACGTATCGCTTTGATTCTTCTTTTTCTAGCGAGGCTTTTTTTGTATGTTACACTTTTATCTTTCATATCTACCTCTTACCTACGCACCGGCTTTAGCAACGATTTTAACATGTTCACCATCCCAGCGAATACCTTTACCTTTAAGGTTAGGTGCTGGTGGTCTACAACGTCTGATTTCAGCTGCAAATTTGCCTACTTCTTCTTTATCAATACCTGTTACAGTTATAACTGCCTGGATACCAAGAGGTCCCTGCTCTCTACGCGGGATAGTTTTGGCATCAACATTAACACCTTCTGGTACTTCAAGCAGGATTTCGTGTGAATATCCAACATTGAGTTTTAACCATGGGCCAACGATTTCTGCAGTATAACCTGTACCGATAACATTAAGAATTCTTTTATAACCTTCTGTAACACCAATAACCATATTATTGGTTAATGCTCTTACCAGACCATGAAAAGCTTTCTGTTCTCTAGAGTCATCGGCTCTGTCAAATTTCAATTCACCATCTTCCAGTACAACTTCAATACCTGGTTGAAGTTTACAATTAAGTGATCCTTTTGGTCCACTAATAGTGATTATATCATCTTTAAGATCGAATTTTACACTGTCTGGAAGTTTTATCGGAGTTCTACCTATTCTTGACATATCTTCCTTCCCTTACCAAACTTTGCAAACATATTCGCCGCCAACTTTCGCTTTGCGGGCATCTCTATCAACCATTACTCCCTCATTAGTAGAGAGAATAGCACATCCTGTATTATTAAAAACAGAAGGAATATTTTTAGAGTTAACATAGATTCTTAATCCAGGTTTACTAATTCTTTCGATTCCTTTCAATACAGGTTTACCTGTGTTTGTATAACGCAGGTTAATGAATATGTTTTTTCTATATATTTTTTTCTCAGGATCTCTATCAACTAATTCATAACTGTTGATGAAATTCTCATCAGCTAATATCTTAACTATTGCTTCAGTTAAATTATTATGAAAAACAGAAACTGTCTTATGATCAGCTCTATAAGCGTTTCTAATTTTTGTGATAGCATCAGCGATTG
>CAYYLA010000199.1:0-4092 GCA_964441785.1 uncultured Candidatus Cloacimonadota bacterium
GCATCAATTGGTTTTTTACGCAATAATATCTCCGATGTAATTGTAAATCAATTCTGGCAACAGGCCAGAGCAAATCATACGCCCGGGACCAGAAAATGTCCCTCCTGTGGAAGAAGTATGTGTGTTGTTCAGTCAACAGCAGATCAAATTAATCAGGAGCTTGATATTTGCAAAACCTGTCAATTAGTCTGGTTTGATGCGGAGGAATTTTCTGTTTATGATAAAAAGCCTCTACCGGAGACGATATATGATGGTTTATCTGAAGAGGATAAAGCAAAAATGCTTGAAGCTCAGTTGCAATTGAATAAAGAATTGTTTGAACAAAGGAATATTGAGGAGAAAAATAACTCGATAATTATCAATATTATACGATCATTGATCTTTCGTTTTATTTTATAGAAAATGGTGCAACCCGCGGCACAGCGCTTATATCTGTGCCGCATGGTTGTCATAAACTTGCAACTATTTTTTTTTCCAATTTATAGATAGTAACAAAGGTAACCAGGTTAGCTATCAAAGCATTATTCCCCGTCCCAGTGAACGCGTACACCTCTTTCCAGGAGAGTAGGAATATATTCATCAGAGGATTGCGTTGAGAGCGGATTTCCATAGATAAAAACATCATCTAACACATCTATACCTGGATTATTAACAAGTGGGAGAAGATCAGATACCTGATTATAATTGAACCAGAGATCTCTGATATTAATAAGTGATACCAGAGCAGAAATATTCGATACAGCATTGTGACTGAAATCCAAATATTCCAGATCAGTCATATTCTGAACAGCATCAATATTATTAAAGAAATTGTTGTTAACAAACAGAAGTTTCAGTGATGTTAACGAACTCAGGCTTGCTATATCTGTTAGACTGTTATTGGTAAGATTCAATTTTTCAAGATAAACAAGTTCTTCCAATGGTTGAAATTAGAAAGATCGGACAGGCTATTGAGCTGTTGAATATCATTATCCGATAAATCCAGATAGTACAGATATTCTAATTGGTTTAGAATAGATATATCGTAAATGGAGTTATCTGCCAGATCAAGATAGCTGATGTTGGGCATTCTATCAATTTCAGTGATATCAGATAAACCATTTTCTCGGGCAGTAAACTTTTGCAGCTGTGTTAACGTCATGATATCATTTAGATTATTGATGTTATTATTACTGACATCTAATTCCATCAACATTGGTAGATATGCAATTGGTGTAAGATCAGTTATTTCATTATCTGCAATGTTAAGAATCCAGATAGATTCGGAGGATTCAAGTAAAGTAATATCGGTTAATTGATTATTTGATAAGTCAACCATATAGAGGGATGGCATGTGAGTAACAGGGTTAATATCGCTTATTTCATTCAATGCCAGGTGTAGTTCTGTTAGATTGGTAAGATTTTCTATCGGCGAGAGATCTTCGATATTATTTTCATTAAGATTGAGACTAACCAGATTTGTAAGCTGAGAAATTGGTGAAAGATCGGTAATGAAATTACATTCCAGGGAGAGATCTGTTAAGCTGTAGAAGTACTCAAGCCCGGTAATATCATAGATGTTGGCATAGTAAGCACTAAAGCTATAAATATCTTCTACATCGCCAACAGTTATCGGTCCCTCCATTATCCCAGTAGCCCAGCGAACTTCGTCAAGAAGGTTTGGATCAGGAAAATCAATGTATTGGATCGTATTTGTTGTGAATTGCCAGAGAGGACCTTCCACCTCAAACTCATCATCCTTTGCTATGATTTTCCAATAATAGGTAGTCAAAGTATCCAGATTACCCAGACCATATTGAGAGTAGATGACATCTGCTTCCAGCAATGGAGGAGGATTTTCCTGTCCAAAATAGACATCATATCTAACCACATCATTGGTATTATCATCGGAGCAATCCCAGTTTAGATCAGCATGAACGGGTATATCAATTTCACTATTAGTGGGGTAGGGATTACTGGGTACAGCTGGAGGAATATTTAATTCGCCAGTATCAAAATACCAGACATCCCCAACAGCTTCCTCATATCCGTCATTGGCAACAATCCGCCAATAATAACGCATTTCATACTCCAGATTTTCTGGAATATAAAAGGTCTCTGAATGATTGTACTCAATAGCGGAGGGATTAGGTGATGTTCCAAAATAGACAGTGAAGGTAAGATCGTCACCATCAGGATCTGAACAGAGCCAGCTTAAGGTAGGAGAAATCCCAACATCTTCTGCTTCATGTTGAGGATTGGGGTTGTATGGGATTTCTGGTGCATTATTAATTAAAATGGTAGTAAAAGACCACACAGGGCTTTCATGTTCTAATTGCCCATCAGAGACAACAATTTTCCAATAATAGGTTGTATTTTCCTGGAGGTTTTGAGGAACATAATCTGTATTAGATTGATTATTACTAATAAAAGCTGGATTAGGATTAGTACTGAAATAAACATCATAGACAAGAGGATCACCATCAGGATCACTACATTGCCAGTTAAGGGTTACTGCCAGATCAACATCAACAGCATTATTTTCTGGAGTTGGATCAGTTGGAATCTCCGGTGGTAAATTTCCCTGTGAAACGAAGATAGTAATTAATGCAAAGCTGGTATTGTTATGGCTATCTGTAACAGATGCTGTTATATTATGTGTCCCTTCCGATAATTGTGATGATGTAAAATTTGTCCCTGTACCGATGTTCCCATCGATTGAAGAATCCCAAATGACAGCATCACCTGCAAGCTCACCATCCTCATTATCAATAGCTACGCAAGAGAAT
Source organism: uncultured Candidatus Cloacimonadota bacterium (assembly GCA_964441785.1). Taxonomy (GTDB): domain Bacteria; phylum Cloacimonadota; class Cloacimonadia; order Cloacimonadales; family TCS61; genus CAYYLA01. The sequence goes on from CAYYLA010000199.1 coordinate 2,769, forward strand.
TCAATACTATCTTCTGTAAAATAATAACTCTCATCATCGGGCGCTGTGATTTCAATCTCAGGTAAATCTCCAAATTGATTATCGAATTCATCCTTAATTCCATCATTATCAGCATCGGGAGCTATCTCCATCTCATCCAATAATAATGCCTCATTTCTTGCTGTGCCAGGATAGCCGGTATAACCCCAGATAACCTCTTCAGAGATAGCAGCAGCAGGAACATTACAATAATACAGAGCTACATCTACGTAATACTCTTTGGATGAGTCCAAATCAAAGCCATCAACATCAGGATCAAAGCTGATTAAGAGAGGATTCCCCGAAATATAGTTTTCAACCTCTTCCAATTCTATTGGTTCAGAAGAATAAAGAGTTGTTTCATTATCCTTCGCTATTACTCGATACATCCCGTCAAACTCTAAAATTGACCAATCAATTGATTTAACTGATTTCTCGGAATCTTTTCCCCTTTGTGATTTTTCCATTAAGGTAAGAATAAATTTGGGATACAAATTCCCTGGCTCATTATATAACAAATCATATAATGACTCGTTTGGAGAATCCGCAACGATATTCTCAAGTGGAAGATTCATATTAACAGAGGCTGCAATCGTATTGTTACTTGCATTATAGCACTCTAATTCAAATTGTACAGAAGCTTCTGCTCCACAGAATACCGAAAGGTCATTGGTCTCAAATAGAACCGTACGTTCTGCCTGATCAATTGAGAACTGAGATTTTGGTTTCCAGATAAAATTATCAAAATCGTATCCATAAACCATTAGATTTTCTTCGCTGCAAACAAAAGGTAAAGAAACCTCAACTTCTTTTAAGAATTCTTGTCCAATCGGATTTATCTGAACAAAGATATCATTTACATACCCTTCGAAGTATAGATCATTATCACATGGAGTAATACTGATCTCAACCGAACTATCCAAAGCACCCTGGGGAATTGTGATTCTAGCACCACACATAGGATCAGCTTCATCTGTTATTTCTACTATCCCACCTTCCTCATCAATTAATCCACTTTGTTCATAGATTGGTAATTCACTATCTGGCGGATTAGTTGAACTATCATCATCACACCCGATAACCATAAATAAAAGAACCGTAATAAATATAAATAATGCACTCCTTCTCATTTCCCCTCCTGAATGAAATTATAATATCATCTTATATATGCAATAAAAGGGCCAATATAGAAATATTATTGATGAAACACAAATATTAATTGTCGATATTATTTGATTTATGAATTTTTTGTGCAGTTAAACTGGTAATGTGTAAAGATTAAAACCTCCAGATCGATCAACCGGAG
>CAYYLA010000199.1:4137-5805 GCA_964441785.1 uncultured Candidatus Cloacimonadota bacterium
ATTAAACTATAAAACCTATTTCAGCAGTACCATTTTATTACCTATTTCAAAATCAGGTGTAGACAATTTATACAGATAAACCCCTGATTTTACATCTTTTTGATTATCATTTTTACCATCCCAAACAACTGAGTGCATTCCGACTTCAATAAAGTCATTCAAAAGAGTTTTAATTTTTTGGCCTTTCGTGTTATAGATGGTAAGATTAACCTTTGATGGAACTGCAAGGTTGAAAGATATACAGGTCGCAGGATCGCGACCGGTTCCTGACGTTTTAAAAGGATTAGGATAATTCTGATATAGCAGTAAATTCTCAGGAACTACTGACTCATCTACCTCATTAGAAGGGTATAAATTCCAGAATTCAAGATCATCTAGAACAATATTAGAAGCAACCGTCTGAAAATAACTCACCTCATCCTCTGACAAAGTTGAATAATAAGGAATCCCAATACAACTTTCCCGAAACACAGAAGAGAAGATTGTACAAGCCATCAGGTAGGAGCCTTTCAAGGATGGATGATTCCAATCACTGAGATGAAGATAATGAAGGGGATAATCAAGTTCATCAAGAACTTCATACCAGACCCATCCAACCGGAGCAACTGCAAAGTCCAAAATTTCAGACCACTCCAGTGTATTGTTATAAATTTCGACCTGCATATCTTCATATGTATCAGGCCAACCACACCAGAGCATCCCATCTTCGTAAGCCCAGGGTAAACAAAACATCATTATAGTTGAAGCACAGTTTTGATAAATCTTTTCCTGCAGTGTTATCAGAGCCGGAAAGACTGAATTAGCTTCAAAAGTAATCTGGATAAGCAGTTAATCGCCCAACTTCCTGTAGAATTACAAAATCCCAATTCTGCTCATTTATTTTTGCTTCTGTAATACTGCTACTGGCATGATCAGAGAGATAAAGTCCACCGGGAATATATTGATCAACATAAACATCTTTCCCAGATAATAGAGCAAGATTATCGAACAAATCCGGCAGGTTATTATAATTGAAATAACTGCTCCCTAAAAATAAAACCTTCACTGTATCTAATCGGGTATTTCCAATAATATTCTCTGCTCTTTGTGCTTTTATATTGGATATAAAACATGTCAGCATAACAATAACCGTAACAATGTTTAATACGTTTGATTTGCTTTGAATAATTTTCTTTCTTCCATTCATAATTTCACCATTCCCTTGTCCCATTTATTTATCTGCTAACTATCCAATTTATTTCATCATAATCATCTTCCTGACCACTTGCCTGTTCCCTGTTTGAAGTTTGTAAAGATATATACCGGAAGGTACAGGATGGTTATCACTATTTGTTCCATTCCAGATAACAGTGAAATTTCCATCATTATCTCTCTCTGCAAAATTTAGAGACTTTATTTGCTGTCCTTTAGCGTTGAATATAGATAATTCTATTAAATCATTTTCTTGAGTTGACCCCAATTTTAACTCAATAGTAGTATTTGGATTAAAAGGGTTGGGATAGTTAATCATTTCAACGGAAGAAGGTAGAATATTCTGCGAATCAGAATCCGTTTCCGGCAACGGATAAGTTGTTACAAGACCAGAATAAAAACCCGCCACATAAATCAGATTATCTGATAAATTTAGTTCAATCCCGAAAGGCCCGTTAAGACCAGTTATCAGCTCTT
>CAYYLA010000200.1:0-5770 GCA_964441785.1 uncultured Candidatus Cloacimonadota bacterium
CAGGGCTGTTGCATGCAACAACCCTGTGAATAAATATATCAAATTCTACTTATTTCTAACACATCCCTATTTCATCAAAAGCATCTTTCGTGTTTCAATCTCATTACCAGCAACAGACATTTTATAGAAGTATACGCCCGAGCTGACTTTTGATCCGATTTCGTCATTTCCCTTCCAAATGGTCGAATAGCGTCCGGTAGAGAAATTGTTATCAACCAATGTATTCACTTTCTGGCCTTTAGCATTAAAGATCTCTATCAAAACTGGTGTATTATCAGCTGCTACCGAGAATGATATCTCAGTGACCGGATTGAAAGGATTGGGGATATTACCAAGTAACGCATCAACCAGAATTGGAATCTCTTCATCTTCAGAACCAGCAGGAGTTGTCTTCTGAATGATATTAGAAAATGAAGGAACTGATTCCAAATCATTGGTATGAACAGAAGTGACAGCATACTGATAATAACCTGGTTCAAGTGAAGACCAGCTGATATCGGAATAGGTAGTATCGTTAATTGTGGATTCTACTTCTGTCCAATATTGTGGTAAACTTTGAAAACTATCGGGGAATCTGTATAGTCGATAATGTTCAAGGCTTCTATTGCTGGACGAAAATTCCTGAGATAATCCTGCCGATTCAAGCGATCTTGTTGCACCATAATTAAACCCAAAAGCTCTAATAAGCATATTTTGAGGAAACCCGAAATCGCCGATTTCCGACCAACCAGCAGTACTACTTGTCCAATCTGTAGAAGCAACCTGTCGACCAGCGACATATTCCCAGGGTTCTCCAACACCATCATCAAGAGCTATACCGGTATAGGTGTTAGGCGCAATTACTCCCACAAAGAACCCATTTGGTGCAGCAATCTGTTCTGGCAAGCTGTAATTATTCCATTGGTTATCAAGGTTGGGTATCAAACCGGAAAGATAGAGAAGATCATCACCATCTGGCATCAAACCTGCACCAAGGCCCAAAATTACAATTTTAACACTTGGATGAGAATCATATTGATCAGAAAGCTGCCAGCTAACCTCTTCTATCAAAGCATTATTAGGAAATATTACCCCAAAAGCTGCATTTGCATAGGTTTCAGTAAATCCTAATAAACCCACAGCATCACCATCATCATAGCGGAATTCGCTTCCACCAACACCTGGACTATTCCAACTGACATCAACAATTGTACCTTCGGCATTCTGTACACCATTAACATTTACCGGCGGTGTTGTAAATTCATTGAGAATAATCTGCCCCATATCATAATCACCTGATTGCACAGAGATATCCTCATCATAATCAGCATAATCTGGATGTGTAAAACTGACACTATAAGCCTGATTTACATAAACACCCGGGATTGAGAAAAATCCATTTGCATCAGTAATAGCATTATAATCCCCAAATCCTGAAACAACTACGTCCACATTAGCTAATCCCTGCTCCAGATCATCACTACCATATACTGTACCCGTCAAATTAACAACCCCCAGAGATTCCAGACTGAACTCAAGGAAAAGTGTGTCCTGATATGTTATCTCATCAATAATTATTTCGGAACCATAGCCATAATAGGATGCTTCAAACTGATAGGTTCCGGTAAGAACATTCCCTATCTGGAAAAAGCCTGTTTCATCAGTATAGGCAATCTGCTCATTCTCCAGAATCATAATCTGAGCATTTTGTAGAGGATCTCCATCATCCGTACGAACATAACCCTGTACATCACCCATCTCACCTTGATAAAAGGTAAATTTAGTATTAGGGAATGTTTCAAAAGTATATCCATCAACATTAGGTTCGTATGGATCAAGAATAACCGTATTATCGCGTTCATAACGCGTTCTGTCCATTATCTCGTTTGTGGTTGTTACATAAAAATAATCTGTCGAAGAATAGGATTCCGTATCCATTGGCCTCTGTACCATCACAACGAGATTCTGACCGGAATAGTAATATTGACTATCAAGGTTAATCGTTATAGGGTTATCACCGGAAGGATAACTGATAATACCATCAAATACCAAAGTCAGCTGCGATGCGGGGATCCAACCATCGACCAATGATGTCAGCGACGTCTCACCCATCCAAACTTTTGTAGGCTTATTAGTGATATTGGACGAAAAACTGTTATAATAAGTTATGGCATTAATGTGACCGGTTAGATTATTAAGCTCGTTAGGGAAATAGATGGTTTCGGTCAGACTGTTAAGATATTCAAAGCAGATAGGAACACGAACATTTGTCTCATCACCATCACCCACAATCACCTCGAGAATTCCTTGAGGGAAAATCTGTACTGATATCTGTGATGAAGTATTATTACCGGTGTTTTCATCTCCATCAAGATCAACTTCTGCCCAGATATTGGTGAATCCATCCGGCTCGTTGGCAGGGATATTCCAAACCAGATTATGGATTGCTATTTCGCCGGGGTTCAATGTTTCTGTTATGGTTTGAGAAGCAACAACATTATTTCCAACTTTTTTAAGATAGACGGTATAATCAGACTGAGGTAAATCCCCTACATTTTTTACCTGAACTTCATACATTTCGCTGTTACCTGCGTTGGTAATTTCAGCACCATCAATAGCAATCATCGCTAGATCGTTATCAAACACCGTTGGATTCCCAATAATTACGATATCATCAAGGCAAACACCATATCCATACTGATCTTCTGCTTCAAAAGCAACCTGATAATTGGGGGATGGATTTGGTAATGTTATAGTTTCTTCTGTCCAACTTTCAATATTTTCTGTATACTCCTCTATCAGCACCCAATCACCAGCCTGTGAGTTTTTGTAATAGATCCTTAATTCATCCTGATCACTTGCCCAGACCTGTTGAGTATGCCAGAAAGTTAAGGTCCCAGGGTTTGCTGTACCCATATTTATCTCAGGAGTAATGAGCATAGTCTTTGTACCGGAGGTAGTATGAGTAAATGCAGCATTATATGTACCAGTATGTGCTGCAGGAGGATTACTGCTACCCCCACCTGTTTGCACAGCCCAATCATGGGTCCCTTCCAGATATTCCTGGGTCCAACCTGCTGGAATTTCTCCACCTTCGAACCCTTCTTCAATCAGATATTGAGTACCGGGAGGTGAGACATGAACAGTTAAAGGAGGTGTCTCATTATTATAGATATTTTCATCACTAGCTAACTCTACAGAACCATATATATCATGATATGCTTCTGGTTCAGTATCAGAAATATTCCAGACGATAAAGTGATTCTCTGTTGAACCTGCAGCAATCTCATCTTCAACCAATTGGGATGCTATCTCGATTCCACCAGGTTTAAATAATTTTAAATAATAATCACTTTGAGGTTCAATGCCAGCGTTAAAAATGGTTATGGTAAATGATTCAGAATTACCAGCGGTAACATTCCCAGGTCCGGTTAATGCGATCCCCTGTAAATCACTATTATACATTGGCTCACCATCAATATGAACATCATCAATACAGACTCCGTAACCATATTCGGCATAACCTTCAAAGGCTAACCAGTAGGTGGTAGAAGGATTGGGTAAGGTCAATTGACGCAACGTCCAGGTGGGCGTATCTACAGTTACAGAGACCAGAAGTATCCATTCGCCATCTGGTGCATTTTTGTAATAGACCTTCAGTTCATCCTGATATCCTACCCATGACTGCTGAGCATGATAAAAGGTTAATGTTCCAACCTCGTTAATCCCCAGATTAAACTGTGGAGTTATCAGCCTGGTAGTACTTCCATCGGTATCCTGAACAAAAAATCTGGCATTATAAAATCCAGAATTTGCTTCCTCCGGATGTCCGTTATACCCACCATTAGATACTATCCAGGGTGAAGTCCCATCGATATACTCCTGCGTCCAATCCCCAGGAATAGATCCTGATTCAAAGTCTTCATCCAATACGACTTCGGCTGTTAAAACCCCAATTAGCATAATTAAAATAATTGAAAAAATCTGTTTAATAATAACCTCTTTATGTTTTTTCTTATATTAATGTTTGGATAAAATTATTCATCATAAATGAAAATATCAAAGCAAAGATGATTAGGATAGAAGCCAGAACCCAAAGCGCAATACCAAAGGTTTTAGCTTTTTTTCCCTCTACCAGATAGGTATCACGAATCACTTTCACTCCCGGAGGCGGATATTGCTGCGACCTGAACGTCCGGGTTCCCAGAAAAACAAAATAGATAAAAAATAGAAGAAAAATTATCGGATTAATATAAACAACCGCTTTGAGGATGTTTACCATTTTCATTATAGCTAACTCAGGATCAACATCTGCTTCCGATTGTACTTTCATCATATATTTGCTCAATAAGTTTACAGAGAATACCGCTGCTGCTAACACTATAACTATCAGCAAAATAACAACCACTCTCAATCGCTTGTCAGCCTTGATTAATAATCTTCTATCCTCCATAATTTCCTCCAGAAATATTGGATATATTATTGCTATCTAATTTGCTGTTTTTGGTTAAAATCAGTCAATAAGATTATGAAGCTCTTGAAAAAAAAGCACACCATCTCCAACTGCGAGTTATGAACATCTCCATACATCGTAGCTTATGTTCTTGTTTACACTTTGGGAATGCAATTCCCAAAATGTAAAGCAACCGTTGCTTTATCTATTTATAAAGTTGGGTATTGGGCTGAGACCGGTTATTCTTCTTTGGTTTGATGAATTTCTATTTCATTGAATCAAATAATACCTTCAATTTCGGGTAACCGTATATTATATGCTTGTTTCGTTGTTCCTCTCTATCAGATCCCAGAACTAAAATTGACTTATCTATTTTCCCTTCTAGTTTTCTAAAATACTCCAGCCCTTTAAAAAAGCTATAATTAACTGTCTGACTGGATTTAATTTCAACAGGGATTAACCCTGAACCGGTTTCCAGAACAATATCTACTTCATTTCCAATATTATCTCTATAATAATATAGATTACTTCTTTTACCTTGATTTAATCTATTTTTTAAGAACTCCAGAACTACAAAGGATTCAAACAACTCTCCTTTAAGAGGATGATTTCGGAGTTGATCTTCATTTTGGATTCCAAGCAGGTGAGTTGCTAATCCAACATCACAAAAATAGAGTTTTGGTGATTTTCTAATGCGCTTATTATAGTTTTTGTAAAAAGGTGGTAATAGATACAAGATAAAGCTCGCAACTGCAATGGAAATCCATTCTTTCACAGTTTTATGATCTACTCCCAGCTCATTACCAATGCTGCTGAAATTCACTATTTGCCCGGTTCTTCCAGCACACAGTTGTAGAAATCGATGGAACTGCATTAAATCTTTAACATTTGATATTGTCCGAACATCTTTTTCTACGTATGTTTCAAGATATCCGGTAAGAAATAGTGCAGGCCTGATATTGTGATCAAAAATCCTTGGATAAAAGCCTTTATAGAGAAGATCAATTTGCGGTACAACATTTTCTCCATAGATCTCTGAATAAGAGAAAGGGAGTAGTTTTATTATTCCAGTTCTTCCAGCTAATGATTGTGAAATAGAGCTAAGATACTCAAATTGATTACTGCCTATTAATATATACATTCCATTTTTTCTCTCTGAATCTACCAGAGTTTGAATATATGAAATAAGCATCGGAACTCTTTGAATTTCATCAATGATAACATTGTTGGAGTATTGTGCTAAAAAATCTCTTGGATCTTTTATCGCATATTCCCGAGTATCAAGTTCCTCAAGGGATACATATTCATAATCAGGATAAGTCTCTCTGGCTAATGTTG
>CAYYLA010000201.1:0-5769 GCA_964441785.1 uncultured Candidatus Cloacimonadota bacterium
AATAAATTATTAATTCCAAAATCAACACAAACTATCAAAAAAAATTAGTTTGAGTAAATATTATAATTGCAGGTAGTATATTAAACGACCCTGAAATGCGATAATTCTGACTAATACTATATGGCATCTTTTGGGGATTGAAGATTTCTACTTGGTTACCGCTTTTAATCCAACTAAAGCAACAATTAGCATACACATAAAAAATAATCTCGCTGCTGTTGCCGGATCTTTAAAAATGATAATGCCAAGCGTTGTTGTTCCCACTGCTCCTATTCCTGTCCAAACTGCATATGCTGTTCCCAATGGGATTACTTCCATCGCCTTGTTAAGAAGCCATAAACTCACTATAGAAAAAGCTAGAAAAGCAACGATCCAAAGTACTTTCGTAAAACCTTGGGACAGCTTCAAACTGACCGCAAATCCTACCTCAAAAAATCCAGCTAAAATCAAATACAACCAATGCATACGATCTCCTTCCGAGTCAAAAGGATTTATCCAACCTAATTTGTCAATAAGCTCTCTGAGAAAATCAGTAGACAGAAAAATCATGAACGTGATTCTGTTTTTGAGGTAATAATGTTAAATGAAAGTGAGTTGTTATATCTAAAAGAAACATATAGTTTGGATGAATTCTATCCCCGGGAAAAGTTACAATTTCCAGAAAAACATATAAATGATGCATTAACAGATCCGGTTGGATCATCTGATTTGAGGACATTTCTTTTGGGTAAAGAAAAGATTCTCATCCTGGTAAATGATGGTTCTCGAGCTACACCAACAGCATTGGTCCTGGAAGAAATTTATTCTAGTTTGGATGGCCTGGATTGTCGATATGTTGTGGCAACTGGCACCCATAGAGATCCAACCAAAGGTGAGATATCCAAAATATTTGGGAAATATTCGGATGAATTAAAGGGTCACATTTACTCACATGATTGCCATAATAATCTTGATTTTTATGGGAAAACCAGAAGAGGAAATGATGTTTATTTCAGTAATCATTTAAGATGGGCTGATGCCGTAATTGTGATTGGATCTGTTGAACCTCACTATTTTGCCGGTTATTCGGGAGGAAGAAAAAGCCTGCTTCCCGGTATTGCCGGATATGATACAATCGAAAGAAATCATAAACTAGCTTTATCAAAAGCATCAGAAATATTAAAATTAACAGGCAATCCCATCCACGAACATATGATGGAGGCGATTGCTCTGATCGATAAGCCGGTTTTTTCTATTCAAATGGTTCTGGATATCCAAGATAAAGTCTGTTTATGCTCAGCTGGAGATATCAGGCAAACCCTCGTTCAATGTACCTCAATAGTAGATCAATTATATAAAATTGAGGTAAACCAGACCTACAATATTGTCGTTGCTATTGTAGAACCTCCATTAAATAGGAATCTTTACCAGGCTCACAAAGGCATAGAAAACACAAAACATATTTTAGGTAAAGATGGGATCTTCATACTGGTTGCTCAATGTTCCGAAGGAATTGGGAATGATAATTTTTACAAATTATTGTCTAATAGTGATTCTCCAAAGGAGGTATTTTCAGAAATAGAAGCAGGATATAAGTTAGGCTATCATAAAGCTGCCAAATTAGCTCAGATGTTGATGGATCATAAGATTTTTTTAGTATCTGATTTAAAAAATGAACAAGCTGAAAATATTTTCTTTCTTCCTTTTAAATCTCTAAGACTTGCATTGAAAAAAGCTGTGGACGATCTAAATCAAAATTGTTGCACAGCAATAATTAACAATGCTGGAATTACAGTTGCATCATTAAAGGTATAGCAAATCTTTTTTCCTTTACATCTAAGGAAAAAATCAGCAATTTTGCACATTATATAAATTTGAAAAGTACATAATCAGGAGATATTTATGAAAGTACAGGATAAGTTGCAGGTTTTGAAAGACCGCGAAGCAAAGATTAAGGAAATGGGTGGAGAAGCTAGAATTGAGAAGCAACATGCCAAAGGCAAGATGTCAGCTCGTGAAAGAATTCTCTATCTTTTTGATGAAGGTACATTTAAAGAAATTGATATGTTTGTTAAACACAGATGTACAAATTTCGGGTTGGAAAAGGTTAATATCCCATCTGATGGTGTAATTACAGGTCATGGACTTATTAATGGCAGACCTGTATTTGCCTATTCCCAGGATTTTACCTCAAGAGGTGGATCTCTGGGAGAAAAACATGCAGCTAAAATCTGCAAGGTTATGGATCTGGCTTTGAAAGCAGGTGTTCCGGTTGTTGGTATGAATGATTCCGGTGGTGCTCGTGTTGAAGAGGGAATTGATGCCTTGAAAGGGTATGGTGATATCTTCTTCAGAAATTCTCGCGCTTCCGGTGTTATCCCTCAGATTTCTCTGATTATGGGACCCTGTGCCGGCGGAGCTGTTTATTCCCCGGCTATGACTGATTATGTTCTCATGGTAAAGAAAACCAGTCACATGTTTATCACAAGTCCTTATGTTATCAAAACAGTGACAGGTGAAGAAACAACCTTCGAAGAATTGGGCGGAGCTATGGTTCACAATAGCAAATCAGGTAATGCCCATTTTGCCTGTGAAGACGATAAAGATGCTATCGACCATGTTAAGCATCTGCTTAGCTTCCTTCCATCCAATAATATGGAAGAAGCTCCTAAATTACCTGCTACTGACGATCCAAAACGTAATTGCGATAAACTCAATACTCTTATCCCGGATAATGCAAAAATGCCTTATGATATGATTGAGGTGATCGAAGAGATTCTCGACCATAATGAATTTTTCCAGGTTCACGAGAATTATGCTGAAAACGCTATCGTTGGCTATGGACATCTAAATGGTCGTGTTGTGGGTATTATTGCCAATCAACCACTTATTCTGGCAGGATGCCTCGATATAGATGCTTCCGATAAGATCAGTCGTTTTGTGAGAACCTGTGATGCTTACAATATTCCTTTGATCTCATTTGTTGATGTTCCTGGATATCTTCCTGGGTTGCATCAGGAATGGAATGGTATCATACGTCACGGTGCAAAACTTCTCTGGAGTTATGCTGAGGCAACAGTTCCAAAATTGACTGTTGTTACCCGGAAAAATTATGGTGGATCTTATATCGCAATGAGTTCACAGCATCTTGGTGCTGATATGATTTTTGCCTGGCCTAGTGCAGAGATTGCAGTAATGGGAGCACAGGGAGCTGTAGAAATTGTTGGAGCATACAGAAAACGTCTGGCAGCTGCTGAAGATAAAGATGCAATGAAACAGGAACTTATCAAAGAATACGAAGACGCTTTTAATAATCCATACATTGCCGCTGAGCGTGGTTACATCGAAGCTATTATTGAACCGTCAACCACACGTGAACGATTGATTGACGCTCTGGAAATTTTATCGACTAAGAGTGAATCTCTGCCACCTAAAAAACACGGAAATATTCCTCATTAATCCAGGGAGATTTAATGGAAAATAAGAAACTGAGAGCAGCAATTATGGGTGTGGTCTATTATCTTCAGGAAGAAGAAAAAGAACGGGCTAAAAAGAAGATCAATCGTTGGTCCCGCTTTGGCAGGGAAACAATAATGAAAAACAGGATGCAGGTTCAGAGCCATGCTTCAGTATCCTTTAATTTAAAACGATATAAATAGATATAGATGGAGGAATAATGCAGTTTGATAAACATGGCGTTCTTGAAATGGCGCAGATGAAATATGAAATAGACAGACCGGCAGCAGCAAATCCAATTAAAATTCAGGATTTGAGTTTGCGTGATGGTCATCAATCAATTTTTGCTACCAGAGGAAGAACAGAAGATATGCTTCCCGTTGCAGAGATGATGGATGAAATCGGGTTTTACTCTATGGAGATGTGGGGTGGAGCTACCTTTGATACAATGCATCGTTATTTGGGAGAGGATCCCTGGGAACGTATTAGAACCTTGAAAAAGTATATTAAGAAAACACCATTTTCCATGCTCTTAAGAGGACAGAATCTGGTTGGATATCGTAACTATGCAGACGATGTTGTTGAGAATTTTGTGCAGAGAGCTTGTGATAACGGTATCGATATCTTTAGAGTTTTTGATGCATTGAACGATTTCAGGAATTTTGAAACAGCAGCCAAAATTATTAAGAAAAATAAGAAGCATTTCCAGGGAACTATCTGTTATTCTTTGACAGAGCCACGCATGGGTGGAGATGTTTATAACCTCGATTATTATCTCAACAAAGCAAGGGACCTTGATAAAATCGGGGTGGATTCTATCTGTATCAAGGATATGGCTGGACTTATCTCTCCCTATGATGTTTATAATCTTATCAGAGCATTAAAACAGCAGACAAAAACACCTATTCATCTTCATACTCACTTCACTTCCGGTATGGGTGATCTCGCTATTTTCAAAGCTATCGAAGCCGGTGTTGATATCGTTGATACCTGTATGGCTCCTTATGCTTATAGAACATCTCATCCTGCTGTTGAACCTCTTGTGATCTCTCTGCTTGGTACTAATCGTGATACAGGTTTTGATATCAAAAAACTGGCAGAAATCGGTAAAGAGATGGAAAAATATATTCCAAAATATAAACATTTTGCCGATAATACAAAATTCAGTATTATTGATACTAATGTGATTCTGCATCAAACACCGGGCGGAATGCTATCCAACCTGGTAAACCAGTTACGCCAGATGGATGCTTTGGATAGACTTGATGATGTGTTTGAAACATTACCAAAAGTAAGAAAAGATCTGGGTCAGGTTCCTCTGGTTACACCGACGAGCCAGATTGTGGGTATCCAAACTGTTAATAATGTTCTTTTTGATAAAGAAGAGGGTGAATATTCCAAGATAACCGAACAGGTAAAAGATCTCTGCTTTGGTCTTTATGGCAAAACATCAGAACCTATTAATCCTGAGGTGCAGCAAAAGGCACTTGATGGCTATCCAAGAGGGGAAACACCTATTGCAACCAGACCTGGTGATACACTTGAACCTGAACTTGATAAAGCAAAAGAACTGGCAAAAGGATTAGCTCAAAACTTGGATGATGAACTGATTTGCGCTCTTTATCCGGTAACAGGAAAACGCTTCCTCAAATGGAAATATGGTGAAACAGATATCCCTGAAGAGGTAAAAGGAAAAACCCTGGAACAGGCTAAAGAAGAAGAAGAGTTGGTTAGAAAAGCACTTTCAGGTGAATTAACAGCGAAAGCAACAAAAGATAAACCTGCTAATCTCAGAGCATTTGATGTTTACGTTGATGGCGAACATTTTGAGGTTGAAGTTGCTGACCCTAACGCCCCTGTTGGTGGTGCTCCTCGTATTAAAAAAGAGAAAAAGGTTGATGATGATGAACAACCAGGATCTCTTCATGCACCAATTCCAGGTATGATCGCTGAATACAAAGTTAAAGAAGGTGATGAGGTGAAAAAAGGTGATGTTGTGGCTGTTCTCGAAGCTATGAAAATGTTCAATAATATGGAATCTCCAGCTGATGGTACCATTAAAGAGATTAAGTTTGATGTCGGTGATTCAGTAGCTAAAGGTGATATAATCCTTGTTGTAGAACCAAAAGAATAAATATAACTCAGGGTGGTGGCTGTTTATCTATCTAGCTACCACCCGTATTCCTTTAACCTTTATTCTTATTCCTTCGTCAACCACCTGCTTGCTTTGTCGTAGTTTTACGTAGACAGGCCACGGCGTAACAAAGTGAAGACGGGTCACCCATCAACTGTCAACCGCCTGCTTGCCTTGTCGTAGTTTTACGTAGACAGGCC
>CAYYLA010000202.1:0-5750 GCA_964441785.1 uncultured Candidatus Cloacimonadota bacterium
CTCTTTAAAATAAGTACTCATTGTCATTTCTGCCAGATCAGGTGTATTGTTCTGTTCACTTAGATGAGCCAGAATAAGATTTTTTAGCCCGGGATGCAAAACCTGACTTATCACACCAACAGCTTGTTCATTAGACAGATGCCCCTGTCTACTCCGCACACGTTGTTTCAATTGCCAGGGATAGGGCCCTTCCAGCAACATCTTCATATCATGATTACTCTCCAGAATAATTGTAGAAGCATTGGTAAACTTCGTTATCATTAAACGAGAGCTATAACCCAGATCTGTAGCCACAGCCAGCTTTCGCTCCGTATTCCCTATCTTATGAAAGGTGAAGTTGCTACCCTCGGCTACATCATGAGAACTGGCAAAAGGCGAGACCATAATATCCCCTATCGGAAAATCCTTCCCGTTCTCAAAGAATACTACTCCTGCAGGAATCTTACCGATCTTATGCTTTGATTCTTCCCAGGTGGGGATATTGATAAAAAGAGGAATTTTGTATTTGCGACAGATTATCCCCGCACCTCTGATATGATCACTGTGCTCATGACTGATTATTAAACCGCAGAGCTTTCCATCGTCCAAACCTAAGGACTGGATCGTATTGGTGATATTCTTACCGCTGAGACCCGCATCCAGAAGAATTTTCGTTTCTCCGGTCTTAATCAGAATACTATTACCCTTGCTGCCACTTGCTAATATACTGGTCTGAAACATAATATCCGTCTTTTGTCTATTAACGGATATAATAATATCTGTTGTTTAATCTATCGAATTCAGACCATTCACTTTGCGCTGCCGAGATACCTTCTATCACCTGCTTTACACCAATTGTTTGAGCATCGAGATTATCGGCAAAATGCAACACTACTGCTTCTATTGTCTGTGGCAAACGACAGGATGCCTTCTCATATTCACCATGATGGGCTAATATAAGATGTCTGATCTTCATCAATAAATTTCTGGGGAAATTGTTAATCTTTGCAGCTCTATCAGCGACAAAATGATCGGCCAGAGAGAGATGACCAATTAATCGACCTTCTGTAGAAAACTCTATACCTGGCTTTGTTTCATACTCGTATACCTTACCGATATCGTGCAACAGAGCACCTGCCAACAGTAAATCTCTGTGTACCGGATACAAATGACTGGCAAAATCACAGATCATAGTTACACTTACCGTGTGCTCTATCAAACCACCCATATAATTATGATGCCATGTTTTAGCTGCCGGTGCTTCCAGAAATTTGTTATAAAATTCCTTATCATCAAAAATACTCAATAACAACGCTTTAATGTTTTCATCTTTGATCGACTCAACATATTCGAACAGCTTATCTGATAACTTATTTATGTTCTTTGACGTTGTTGCAATAAAATCAGCCAGATTATACTCCTCGGAGTCCAACCGCCTTATCTTATTCACGGTCAATTGAATCTGTGATTTGTAACTGATCACAATACCCTTAACCCTTACAACCTCGCCTTCGGCAAATTTCTCAGCAATAGAGAGAGCATTATTCCATACATTAGCAGTAATTGAACCTGTTTTATCAGCAAGTTTAAGTCTGATATAATGGTCTCTTGCACCTTCTCGTAACTCTTTTTGGATGACCAGATAATCACCCGTAATCTCTTTGTTCAGATAATCAGCTAACTGATTAATCATTCTTTGATTTTCCATAATAACGCCTTTATTTGATATAAATATTGTTTGTGTATATCCAACCACGACCAAAAGATGTTACCTCCAGTCGATAATTGCCTTTCTCTTTTATGGCTAATTCGCCTTTCTCATCATATTTTTTGAAGATTTTTTTTCCATTTCTGAAGATGTGAACCTTTGCCAGACGCGGTAATCGGTAATATAGAACAAGGTCATTGGAAAAAGCAATCTCTTCGCCTGCTATCGCACCTTTTCCATTGCCGGCCACAGCAAAATAAAAGTTGTAGGGAGTACCCATCCTGTAATTTACAATATAGCTATTTCCCCGTTTTAACGCTTTTAGCACGTTCATCTGGTTTATCTCTTCATCTGCTTGGATAAGTACATTTGTCCTGATTGTTTTAAATACGTTTTTGTGTAATAGAAATTTGAAATTAATAAAGAATTTCTTATGTGATTCCTCATGACAGTCCACACTGCCAATTCCGGATTTCCGCAACCCACGATTATTGAGTTCATCCCACCAGATAAGATTTTTCCTGTATGGTTTTGGTACAAAAACCCATGGGAATAAGACCATCCACAGACCATTAATTTTTGGTTGTAACCGCGAGACCCATTCAGAAAGAAAATTCCAGACCTCCAACCCGTCAAAGCCGATATTCTCCTTATCTGTCCAAAGATATTTTCTAAAGGAATCATCCTTTCGACGTTCATGAGGATGTGCAGCAAACCCGATAGCACCGTGGTCCTGATACTCTTTCACATACGCCCTGGCATCATCAATTTGTAGAATTTTATCAACGTTAAATACGAGATAATGGTTGTTCTGTTCACTGTCGTTTATCTCAGCACCGACAATGACCATAAGATCGTTTTCATTCTTGATTGCTTCATCATCTTTTGCCGCAAGCGTCATGTGATCATTAATGGTAAGATAATCCAGATCATTAGCATTTGCAGCATCCAATATATTCTTTATCGGTGTTTTGCTATCAAAAGAATATTCACTGTGATTGTGTATACAACCAGTCAGTTCAATAAATTTACGATCTATAATTTTCTTTATTTTCATTTATCATTCAATAGAAGAATTTTCTTCTCTCCTACACTCCTACTTCCATTATCGTTTACTCTGACACGTACAAAATATATTCCAGTTGATGATTTTTTTTGATTTTTATCTATTCCATCCCAGGTAAAGAGGTTTTGGCCCCGCTGATTGGACGTTAACGAAACAATTTTCTGACCTTTGATGTTAAAAATATCTACCTGATATCCTTCGGTTCCCCGTGCTAATTCAGGCAACTCCAATTGTATCGATCCGCTTGCTGCAAAGGGGTTTGGATAAGCATTAATGAAGATGTCATTCTCCGGTATTACCTCCGAATCCGATCCAGCTAATTCCTCAAAATCCATATCGACCAGATAATCCGTTTCACCAACAAGATCCATTGATTTCGTCTCTTCATTTTGGATAAAATAGATTATTTTGCAATTACTAAAATCAGAAATATAGGGTAATTCTGACAATTTAAAAGACACCGTTGTTGAGAACCTTGTGCCATAATTGTCACCGAATTGTGCAACTTCCTTCAACTTGGATATCATAATATATCCGGGAATATTCTCATCAAGATAGTTAACCTGATCCTCAACCAGATAGGCATAAAATTTACTATTTGTAATATAACTTGATAACATTTTGGTCGAATTATTACTGAAGAAAAGTTCTATTTTAGAGGAATCATTTACCGGGGAATAGGTTGCATAAAGCGAATCATATTGCATCCACGTATACGGAGCATTCACGGCTGTTTCCAAAGCCAGATCAAAATCCTCATCGAAATCACTCCAATAACCTGAGATTTTGTTTTCACCATCTATAACCACAGCAGGATAACCATTTAGTTCATAATAGGTAAAGCGTTCCATAGCTTCCATTGTATAAAAGGGAACATCGTTAGCATCGGGGAAGTAGTTAAGTATCTTCACAACTTCGATACTGGCTGTATCATCTTCATATTGCCAGATATCAGCATTACTGGTTTGATCCAGATCAACGATATTCTCAACAATAAACATATTTTTCATATCCTCATAAAGATTAAAATTGATATTAATACTGTTGTTCTGAGTAAACTGATCATCGTTACACTCGATCTCTGCCGTTATACTATATTGAGCAGATAATGTATCCAATAAAACATCAAGTGAATTGTCATCAGAAAAATCCAATGTATAGGTTTGATTTGGATTAAGCACAGCAAGATCATCGCTTAAATCCACCGAAAGAGAGGTATAATCTGCTCCGGAAAGTATGTTTATATTTACAGTTACAGAATCGACATAACTATCTGAGTCATTTCTAAATACAAGCAACGGTGACAATGTATTCCCCGGAGTAACCTCCCCGATAAGTGAGAAATCCAACAATTCAACATCAACTTTATCCAAAATAAAATTACCTTCCAGGCATACCAGCAACTCACTGCTTATACCTTGAGCAGAGAAATTGTAATAATAGCCATCATCGGCATAATAACTGTGCTCACCCTCCGCTGCTGATCCAGAGAGAAAGTTCTCAAGATTATCAGTTTCATATTGGATAAGTAACCAGAAGATAGAATCCTCACGCGCTGCAAACTCAACCCTGTTCCACCCCTCGGATATCTCACTGCCAGACAATCCTCCGATATCAACAATATTATCTTCATCTGGTTGATTAACATCATTCCCAGCTATTTGAAGCGATAGATCTGATTGATTGACGATTTCAGGAAAATATATCCAAACTGCCTCTGCGTTAAATTGGGCAGGAGTACCAACAAAATAATCGGTAAAATCAAATTTAACCGCCCATTCATCTGCACCTGTCCAGAAATGATCCAAGGTAAAGTCATGGTAATATGCCAAGGTATCAGAAACACGTAACGAAACATCACTACTGTCGGCCATAATTACATCAGGAGTATGCTTTTCCTGCTCATTTGCACAAAAAATTAACGATGTGATCATTAGGATTAATACTATTAATGTAATTTTCTTTTTCATCTCTCCCCCATTCCAGAATTCTTAGTTTGCCATCAATGTAAAGTATTAAATCGGATTTCTTGCTTTAGAGAATTTTCTCCACCGTCTATGGACCCAGAACCACTGTTCTGGATATTTCAATATATAAGGTTCTATCTGTTTTGATACATATTCAGTTAAAGCCTGGATTGGATATTCTTGATCCTTGAAATCTTCAGGAAGAATTGGTTTTTCAAAGTAGAATGTGTGAGATCCGTCGTTTTCTCTTATTGCGATAGCTGGCACTATAGGTGCTCCCGTTTTAAAAGCAATCTTTGCTGTACCAACAAAAGTCGAAGCTGGTGATCCCAGAAAATCAATTTGTACACCCTGGCTTCTGGCATTCTGATCTACCATTATCGTTACAATATACTTCTCTTTCAACAATTTAAGCACTTTGCGCAACGCCACTTTTTTCTCGATAAGTACAACGGAAAAATCATCCCTCAACTTGTTTGTATATGAATCTACAAGATTGTTTCTCAGTCGTTTATAAATCACTGACATCTTATGGGATAATGATATATAACGTCCGGCCAACTCCCAATTTCCAATATGAGCAGAGGCCATGATTACACCCTTATCCATAGCTACAGCCTCATCAACATATTCCCAACCTACTGTTTTTACACGTTTAAACATCCTGTGGTAGTTACCAAAATAGGTTTCTGCTGTTGTAATCCCCATCTGATGATACAATTGCTTTAAAAAAGTAGTTAAATCTTTACCCTGGAGGTTGGGATAGACTAGGGCTAGATTTTTTACAGCAATATCTTTGCGGATCCCTAAGACCAATCCTCCAAAGATGAATAATTTCGACATTATCCATTTATTTACACCCAAAGGAAAGCATGAAAAAATTCCATGACCAATCCTGAAAGCAATATATTCTAATCTATTCTTGGTTCGCTTCTTCATCAAACCTCCATGAATACAATTCTTAAGTAAGGCGATTTTAGGCAACTAAATTTTCAATTCCTTTTCCTTGACTCCTATAGAAGGAATAATT
>CAYYLA010000203.1:0-3731 GCA_964441785.1 uncultured Candidatus Cloacimonadota bacterium
ATAATATTACCTTCCATCCTCAGACACAGATTGAGGGACCGGAAGCTCCAGCTCCTACACCAACGGCAGATGCAGCAAATGTTATCTCACTCTTCAGTAACGCTTATGATAATGTTACGGTTGATACATGGTCCGCTGAATGGGATGTGGCAGATGTTACAGATGTTCAAATCGATGGCAATGATACAAAATTATACTCAAATCTCAGTTATGCAGGTATAGAATTTACCTCTTCTACTATTGATGCCAGTGGAATGACACATTTCCATCTTGATTTCTGGACAGCTGACGATACAGCTTTACCGGCAGTATTTAAGATCAAATTAGTCGATTTTGGTGCTGATGGTGTATGGGGAACAGATGATGTTGAGCATGAGCTTATATTTGATGCTTCATCTGATCCGGCATTGGTGAGTAATGAATGGGTTGGCTTTGATCTGGCATTATCAGAGTTCACGGGTTTGGTAACAACAGAGCATATAGCTCAGTTAATTATCTCAGGAGATCCTAACACGGTTTATATTGATAATATCTATTTCCATAATAATGCAACCGATAGCGATGAAGATGAGATTGCGGTAAGACCTTATAGGTTGGAGCAGAATTATCCAAATCCCTTTAATCCAACAACAACAATCCAGTACTCATTAACCAAACCAGGTTATGCTAAGGTTAATGTTTATGATCTTAAAGGACGTATTGTAGAAACTGTTGTTGAAGGAACAAGAGAAGCTAACACCTATCAGGCAGTCTGGAATGCTGAGAATATTCCATCAGGAATTTACTTCTATACTCTTTCTGTTGATGGGAAAAATGTTGAAACTAAGCAGATGATTTTGCTTAAATAGATTTTAGAATAGCCGTTAACGCGAACAGTTAGCGGCTATTCATCTATTAGTACAAGAAGAATCTTGAAAGGAGCAATAATGAAAAAAATCAGACTCATTTTAATATCCTTAATGATATTATCATTTGCAATTGCATTGCAGGCAAATGATACACATAATATTGATTTTGAACCAGATGGAGTGGGGGCAGATTGGACGTGGACCGTATCAGAAAACGCGACTAACCCACCTCTTGAATTTGTTGCAAATCCAGCTGTTGAGGGAATTAATACCTCCGCAACAGTTGCAAAATTTACAGCTCTACAAGCAGGAGCTCCCTGGGCTTTATGTTATACTTCAGATGATGGTGAATTTACCTTTGATGCAGAGAACTCAACAATCACAGTAATGGTTCACAAGCCAGAAATTAGCGATATTGGATTTAAAGTTGAAGGTATGAGTGGGAATCATCAGATTGTTATACCAAACACTGTTGTAAACCAATGGGAAGAGATTACTTTTGATTTTTCGGGTCAGATCGGTAATACCTATGGTACTTTAGTGTTTATTCCTGATTTTAATATGAATGGACGTACACAAGACAATATAATATACTTTGATAATCTTATGGCACCAGATGGTGTTGTAGCACCCCCTCCAACAGAACCAACAGTTGCTGCACCTGCACCAACTTTGCCAGAAGCAGATGTATTCTCAATATATAGTGATGTTTACACTGACCTTGCCGGTACAAATTTTAACCCGAGTTGGGGACAATCAACCATTGTAACAGTTGATTATTCTGTAGATGGAGATAACACATTAAAATATGAGAATCTAAATTATCAGGGTACAAATCTTGGTAGTACCGATGGTGGAGTTCCTCAGGATGTTTCGATGTATAATACCTTCCATCTTGATTTTTGGACACCTAACTCTACTGCTTTGGATTTCTATTTATTAGATCAGGTTCCAGGTGAAGTATTTTATTCGCTTACTATAACTAATGAAGAGTGGGTTAGTGTTGATATTCCATTAAGTCATTTTACCGATGGTGGTGAGGTCTTGAGTGATATCCATCAGTTTAAGATTGTTGGTAATGGAACAGTCTGGTTTGATAACTGGTATTTCTATACTGCTAACGAAGAACCTGCAGAACCTGAAGTCGCAGCTCCTACACCTACAGAGGATGCAGAAGATGTTATCTCTCTTTTCAGTAATGCTTACACGAATGTAACGGTTGATACGTGGTCTACAGGTTGGGATAATGCTGATGTTGAAGATGTACAGATAGAGGGAGATGATGTTAAGCTCTATACAAATCTTGTTGTTGCCGGAATCGAATTTACTTCCCAAACTATTGATGCAACAGGGATGACTCACTTCCACCTGGATATCTGGTCACCAGATAATACCGATTTACCTGCTGTATTTAAGATAAAATTAGTCGATTTTGGAGCTGATGGAGTATGGGGAACAGATGATGTTGAGCATGAACTAATTTTTGATGCCAACTCAACAACTCCTCTTGTATCTGAAGAGTGGATAGGTTTCGATATTCCTTTAACAGATTTTGTTGGGCTTGTTACAACTGGTCATCTTGCTCAATTGATTCTTTCTGGTGATCTCAGTACAGTTTATGTTGATAATGTTTATTTTTATAATGAAGAAATTGTTATTCTCGAACCACAAGTCGCAGCTCCAACACCAACTAATGCAGAAGAAGATGTTGTCTCAATCTTCAGTGATGCCTATACCGATATTGCTGGAACCGATTTCAACCCTGGTTGGGGTCAATCTACTATTGTTACCACAGAGGAAATTGATGGAAACAGCATGTTGAAATATGCAAATTTCAATTATCAAGGAACTCAATTATCAGGTGCTCAGAATCTATCACTTATGGAATATGTTCATATCGATATGTGGACTGCTGACGCAACTGTTGTTCTCTTTACTCCTATCAGTGTTTCAACCGGAGAATTTTTGGTCTCACTAGATCCAATTACACCGGAAACATGGGT
The DNA here is from genome assembly GCA_964441785.1 of uncultured Candidatus Cloacimonadota bacterium. Taxonomy (GTDB): domain Bacteria; phylum Cloacimonadota; class Cloacimonadia; order Cloacimonadales; family TCS61; genus CAYYLA01. The sequence continues at coordinate 2,852 of CAYYLA010000203.1, forward strand.
TAGTTATGATATTCCATTAACTAATTTCGAAGGTCTATCAATGGCAGATATTCACCAACTAAAATTTGATGGTCAGGCTGGTGTAAATCCATCCAATATTTATCTTGATAATATCTATTTCTGGAAACCACCAACACCACCGGATTCAGATGCTACTTTAAGTGATTTGATGGTTGACGATATTACCATAGAAGGTTTTGCTCCAACAATTCTCAGTTATGATATTGAACTACCAAATGATGCTACAGAAGTACCTGATGTAACAGCTGTTACAAACGATCCTGATGCATCTTATGTAGTTAATGATGCTACTGAATTACCTGGTACAACAACTGTTGTAGTAACTGCAGAAGATGGTGAAACTACGCTGACATATAGTGTGAACTTCACACTTGCTCCAGCTGTTCCCACTGTTGCTGCTCCTGATCCAACAGAGGACGCAGAAGATGTTATTTCTCTCTATAGTAATGCTTATACAAATGTAACTGTTGATACCTGGTCTGCTGACTGGGATCAGGCAGATCTTGAAGATATTCAGATCGATGGTAATGATACAAAGAAATACACTAATCTGACTTTTGCAGGTATCGAGTTCACATCTGAGACAATTGATGCAACCAATATGACTCATTTCCGTATGGATGTATGGACTCCTGATGATACCTCTGATCCAAATATCTTTAAAATCAAATTAGTCGATTTTGGCGCTGATGGTGCCTGGAGTGGTGGTGATGATGTAGAGCATGAATTAACCTTTGATTATATGACCATGGAATCAGAAACCTGGATTAGCTTTGATATTCCACTTACTGATTTTGTGAACCTTACAACAACAGGTCATTTAGCTCAGTTAATCATCTCTGGTGATCCCAATACCGTC
>CAYYLA010000203.1:3741-5738 GCA_964441785.1 uncultured Candidatus Cloacimonadota bacterium
GATAATATATATTTTTATGATGGCATGCCTTATGATGCACCAGAGAATGTTTATGTAGATCCAGTTTCATGGCTTTGCACATGGACTCCTCCGGGAGGATCAATTATATTCGAAGATTTTGATAACTACAATGTTGGTGAATATCTGGCAGTTCAGTCGGAGCATTGGACAACCTGGTCAGAGGCTCCGGGAACAGGAGAAGATGCGTATATATCTGATGAGCAGGCACTTAGTGGTTCAAACTCTGTGAAGATTGATGCTGCTTCCAATGTATCCGATCTTATATTGATAATGAACGATTATACAGAGGGAGCTTTTGAGGTTGAACTCAATATGTATGTTCCAACGGGTGGTCATGGTTACTATAATCTTCAGAAATCGACAACACCGGGTGAAGAGTGGGCTTTCCAGCTTGATCTTCCGGCAGATGGAACAGCAATTGTTGATGCCGGTGGATTTGGTGCTGCAGAATTCACCTTTGCTTTTGATCAGTGGCTTGATTTATTAGTGAGGGTTGATCTTGATGCAGATTGGGCGACATTCTATTATAATGGAACAATGATCATTGAATATCAGTGGAGTCTGGGAACCGATGGAGTAGAAGGATTACACACATTGGGTGGCATGAATGTTTATGCCAATGGTGTTGATGCACTCTTCTATATTGATGATCTTGATGTAAGACCAATAGCACCAACGCGTGATATTACCGGTTATAATGTATTTCTTGATGATTCTGAAGTAGCCTCTGATCTTGATGCATACGCTTATCAGTTCACAGGACTTACAGCCGGACAAAACTATACCGCGGGAGTTCAAGCTGTGTATACCGATGGTGTGTCAGCTATCAGTGAATATGATTTTACTGCTCAATCAGCTCCGGTTCTACCACCATCCAATCTTATGGCAGTTATCGAAACATATAATGATGTTATGTTGACATGGGTCGAACCAACTGATAGCAGAATCCTTTTAAGTTACAATATCTACCGTGATGGCGATATGTTGGTTACTGTTGAAGACGATGTTCTTGAATATCTTGATGAAGGTCTAAATTCTGATGAATATGATTATCATGTAACTGCTGTTTATGACAGTGGAGAGTCAGATCCATCCAATACAGCTACGATAACAGTAACACTTCCTGTTCCACAGAACTTCAATGCGGTATCTCAGGGAGATAATACAAATATTGTATGTACCTGGGAAGCACCGGCTGAGGTTAGATCATTGACCGGCTACAAAATCTATCGAGATGGTGAAGAGATAGGAACTGCAACCGGTACATTCTATATGGATATGGGTGTTTCCAGCGGAACATATCTCTATCATGCTACTGCTATGTACAGTGATATGTATGAATCTGCTGCCTCAAACGAAGTGGAAGTTGATCATGTTAGTTCGGATGAGAATGAAATTCCTCTGATAACGGAATTGAGCGGAAATTATCCTAATCCATTTAATCCAACTACTAAGATAAGTTTTGCTCTTAATGAGGATCAACACGTACGCATTGATATCTTCAATATCAAAGGTGAAAAAGTACTAACTCTGGTTAACGATAAATTTGATGCTGCAAATCATTCTGTTCAGTGGTCAGGTTTGGATGAAAGTGGCAGACCCGTAACCAGTGGTGTATATTTCTATAGAATGAAAACAGATGATTATCAATCGACGAGAAAGATGATCCTTCTGAAATAGTAAATGTTAAGCCAGCAGCCGCTTTCTATGCGGCTGTTGGCTATATATAAATCTAAATAAAATTCAACAAAGGAGGAAGTGTTGTTACCTTCCCAAAAACCCGAATATCATCTAAATTCAAAAGGTGAATTCATTATAGAAAACTATAACAGTGCGAAACTTTTTTCCAGTTTTTTCCCTGGTGTTGCAGGTAAGCAGGGCATCCCAATGTGGCTCTTCTATGTTAATCGTGGTCAATGTGTCTGCAGTATGGGTATCCAGGATAAGGAGCATCCAATCATGGAGTTTCTTCCTGC
>CAYYLA010000204.1:0-5681 GCA_964441785.1 uncultured Candidatus Cloacimonadota bacterium
ATTTTTAATGATGGATACTTCACCATAATATTTTTTATTCTTTCCAATTCAGTTCGCACTTGCACTAAATGATCCCTGTTTGATTACAATAGCTCCGACCCGATCATCTTCCTCTAATGATTTGAGCTTGTCTATTATCGAACGCGTTGTCATTGATTTGTTCAAGGTTAATTCTACCGGTCCTATCTTCATGGTCTGGTTTTTCTCTTTGATCTGACCTTTTAATGCAAGCTCGTAAACCTTATCACCCTTTGGTTTTGAGATAAAGGAACGATAAGTGTTGTCAGATATATTGACATAATAACTTCCACCCATCAATTCATTATCCTTATCTATGGATGCCTTTGATCCAACCAGAAGTTTGTTGAAAGATACACCAAAATCTATCCCAATTGATTCCTGATCCAGATCATAAGATCCACCTAAACGAAAACCATCCAGGATCTCAGTTTGAATGCCGACAATAGGATCAGACCACTCTTCATCAAAATAATTTATATCAGTAGAAACGGTAAATCTATTCCAGAAATCTCCATTGAGAAAAACAGGTCTCAGTGCAATTCCAAGTTGAGCATCAGCATCATCGGAAAGAAAATCTTTACCAACTGCTCCCAGTGATACAGCATTGTGAGGACGATATAACAACGAATGAGCAAATTCACCCTTACTAAAATGTTTGTTTCGCCAATCCAGGTTTACACCATAATAGAAATTATTGAACAGTTCCGTACCTAAAGCTAATCTGTGATAATCATCGTCCCCATGTTGAAAAACATAAGCCAGATTTTCAAAATTAAAAAAGAGGTTATATTGATCACTCTCGGTTTCAAAATCTTCGTTATAGTACTGTTGAAATGAAAATCCCTGTGCATTACCAAAACCAAGAGCGGCAGGATTTACCAGTGAAGCATTAAAATCATCACTATTTGCTACAGGATCGATTGCTGCAAGATTTACTAATCCGCAGAGTAAAATTATTGAAATAACAATATATTTTTTCATCATTAGTTCCTTTTAGTATAGTTTTTCATCACCATTGATGTTTATCTTACCATTACTAGTCGATAAATCCACATCATAACTACCTTGATTAAGCGTAGCTTTTAAATGGTTAGATGTTTGAGAATTGATATCCATTTTGAGATCTTCTACACGGATTCCTCCATTCGATGTGGATGCATCAAATTTGATATCAAGGGAGGGATCAACTGTGAGGCTTATGGATCCGTTACTGGTTCGTAATGTAAGATCATTATGAATTTCATTAAGTGATACTGTAATTCTGGCATTACCTGTTGTTGCAGATTGAAGATAAGGAGAATCTTTTACCGTTATAGAACCATTGCTTGAATACAACTCAAGATGCTCTGTAACATCGATTGCAGATACACGACCATTTGTAGTAGATGCCTTCACAACACCCCTGAAATCATCCACAACGACCTCGCCATTAGAGGTGCTGATATCAGTTTCACCCTTACAGTCAATCAGTTTGATATAACCATTTGATGATACAATATCTCCCAGAATTTTTGCACCTTCAATTTTTATGGAACCATTTGATGAAGCAGCATTTGCTATTACAACAGTTTTGGGAACTGTTATCTTGTAATTAACCGAAACTCGTACCTTGTTCTCCAATTTAATGGTCTCAACCCGAAGTCCTTTGCTGGTATCAAAATCTATCATTAACTTCTCAAATTCTGCTACACCATAGCGTGTCTTCATTTCGATATCACAGACAGCCTCATCAATATCAGCTGTCTCAATTGTCACATTACCATTGATGTTCTTTAATGAAATCTCTTCGCCTGCTTTCATTTTGAATGTTTTCAATATTGTCTTCACCTGTTTATCAGTATCTTCATCATCGTCATCAGAGGACCAATCAATTGAAACATTACCTTCGTAATTATCATCTTCATTAATCATCCATTTGGCGATTTTCTCAGGTCTTTTGCTGGCATAATTTATGGATGCGTTAGCGATAGAGCGTACAATGCTACCGGCCAGTTTTCCCCAGAAACCAGTGTACTCTTCGTCTTCAGTATCATTTTTTACTTTGATCCCGTCTTTGCTTATCTCAACAATCTCATCTTCATCCTCAACATAGATTCCTTCGTCAGTTATAAGCACCTTTTCATTTTGATCACCAATCACCTGCAATCCACCATCTTTGAATGTAACAACCTCACCTTCATCTCCATGAACCACAAAATAATCAACCCCGAATTTCGCTACAGCATCATCCCTTTCTAAGCGATATTCAAGATTCTCTGGTAACTTAAGTGATATATTTGCATCAAATTCAGCAGTAAAAGAAATCTTCTTCTTATCATTTTCGATATAAACATCCTCATCAGGATATTTAACGACAACATCATCTCCACCATAGAATTTGATGGATTTGACTTTAACATTATCAAATTCCAATGTTATAACATCACCGGATACATCTAATTTTTCTGTTTTCGCAGCCAATCCAAGGCATAACAGAATCAGGGCAATAGTTAAAATCTTTTTCATAAATCCTCCTAATATTGGATTATATTGCAAATCCTAATCCACTCCTGGTTTTTCACAGAACTTATTGTAAACAAGAAGGTTTGATAGATCGCGACTATCAAACCTATCCAACCTATTTATAAAAATGATAATAGCTGAATCCTTTAGTTATCATATGGATAAAATCTCTCAGTGCATTCATTATAACCATTTTTATTCTGCTATCCATCATATCTCCTATTTTACTTCTTTACCTTTGTAGATGAACGTACCACCAACAAACATCACGCCACTGAAAGCTATCTGAAGGAGTGTTTTCCAGTTAAATAACACCTCTCTCCAACCAATGCTTATAAGTTCGGATACATCCTGCTGTAAAAATTCGGTGCCTTCATAATGCCTTACATTGGTCTCCATTAATTCTGCAAGATAGTTAAAAGGAAGAGGTAAGTGTATTCCGTATAATAGATTTATCACACCAAATAACACCTGCACACCGACCAATACCAATAGTGTATAAAGAAGAGCTTTATCCTTGAATATTGCCGAAGCAAAGAAACAGATTCCGCCCAGAACTAATGAGATCTTCATGTAAGCAATCATTCCCTGTAGAAAACCATGCAGGAATCCGCTGAATGAGAAGAAGTGCAGATATCCCAGAATTATTCCCGAGATTAAGGCATTAAAGATTGCTATCAAACCAAGAACTACCCAGGTTCCACCAATAGTGATAATAAACTTGGATCCACTACGAGCCCAGATAGAGACAGGTTGAGATCTGTGAAATAATTCAAAATTACGTTTTATATCTTCGTTTAAAGCTGATTGTGCCAACATTATGGCCGTAATTGCACATAAAAATGAAGGGAAACTCATCATGAATAGATTTGTCAGATAAGTAATTCCTTTTACTGGTGCATCTACATCGGTGAACTCCAAATCACCCAGATTAATATCTATACCCGTTTTGAAATAAGCAACTATCCCAGCGATCAGTGTAAGAAAATAGATTGCTGCTGTTACCCAGATTGGGATCATAAAACTCTTTTTATGGATTTGAAAATCCTTTGTTAATAATGCTTTGAACTTATTCATTTGATCCTCCTACTTTTGCCAGGAATAGATCCGATAAGGATGGTCTTACATGCACTTGGCTTTCGTCTAACTGCTCTGTAGATACAATCCCGCTTATCGATCCAAGCATTGGGGAAATTAAAATCGGATGTAATGCTTCCAATTCTGCTTTCTCCTCGTTGGGATATTCTACAACAGCATACTTGTCCTTAAGCTCAGAAATATCTTCCTGAAGAAGTATCTTGCCCCTGTCGATAAAAATAATATCCTGAAGTATATGTTCAACCTCTTCTACCTGATGTGTCGATATGATGATTGTCTTCTCCTCATCAAAAAATTCACCCAGTATCGTGTTAAAAAATTCTTTTCGGAATACAATGTCCAATCCCAGGGTTGGCTCGTCCAATAAAAGAACCTTTACATCGAGAGCTAATGTGATTAAAAGATAAAGTTTTGTCTTCATTCCCTTTGATAAATGAGCTACCTTTGCATCCAGAGGAAGATCACTTTTGGCAAGTAAATCGTTGGCCTTCTCACTATTCCAATTAGCATTGAGCCCAGATACATAATCCAATGTCTGTCGAACTGTAAGTCTGTCATCCAACGAGCTTACATCTGGAATAAACGCTACTTCATTATGGACCATCTCTTTCTGCTTCTTGATATCCTCTCCCAACACTTCAACAGAACCGTGATATTTCAGATATCCAAGTATAAATCGCATCAATGTGGATTTCCCCGCTCTATTTTTACCAAGCAACCCAATAATGCGACCCTTTGGTATCTCAAGAGTTACATCATCCAGCGCTTTAAATTTCTTATAGTACTTTGTGAGATTATTGATTGTTATCACACTCATTACTCCTCCTCCTGATAGATAGAGTTAAGCAATTTGCTCATCTCCGCTTGAGTGATCCCCAGTGACTTCCCTTTTTTAATTACCTTACGTAATTCCTGGTTGCGGAATTCCGAACTCCTGCGATCCAGTAATTTCTGCCGGGATCCTTCTTCAACAAACATTCCAATACCTCTTTTCTTGTAGAGATAACCTTCACTCATCAATTCGCTTACAGCATTGGAGATAGTTTGAGGGTTCAATCTATATTGAGTAGCCAGAGATCTGATGGAAGGTATCATCTCCCCTTCGGGGATGGCGCCGCTGATAATGGCCTTCTCAATCTCCGCCTTAATCTGCAAATAGATCGGCATACTTTCGTCAAAAATCATACAGCCTCCTTTTTGCTGTCCCTGTGTCTTGGTCAAGTGGTACACCAGCGTAGTATGGTGTCAAGCACTTTTTTATGTTTATAGTCTTTTTTTTCTTGTTGGATAGTTTTACGCCTCTATTAATGAGTGTTTTCGAAGGATTAAAAAAAATAATTTATCTGTTGTATAATGAATAATGGTATACTCTCAAAATCATAAAACACAATATTGAAAATATTATTAATTGACTGATATTATTTGATTTTTGTTCATTGGATCACATAAAATAAAATTATAAGGATAAAAAATGGTTAAAAAGGGAGTTTTGCTTTTTGTTTTATTACTTACTTGTATGTTATTTGCTGAGAATGGTTATGTTCAAGTAAAATGTAACCCTAATATTAAGATTATGCTAGATGGGACCTTAAAAGGAGTATCCTCTTCAGAAATAGGAGGATTGATTATTGAAAATGTCCTTCCTGGCCACCATACCCTGAAAGCCATCAAAGAGGGATTTAAACCTCAAACGACCAGTATCAGGATAAATTCCGGAGAAGTCTTTTTATGGACATTGGAACCATTTATCCCTAATATTGAAATATCTCAGGAAGGAGATGTTGGAGAATCAGACATAAAAAGAGAGTTTGGAAGTTTACTAATTCAATCATTACCAGTGGAATGCCTTATAACAATAGAAGAGATAGGTACAAATAAAAATAGCAAAGAGCAAGATAGATGGAAAGCTGAAAAAATCACTATAAATAAATATACAGTCCATTTCATTTGGAACAATGTAGTTCTTTCAGAAGACGTTGAGATAAAACCCGATACAAATACGCGAGTCTTTGTTAACTTCATAAAAAAAACAACTGATATTTCAGAAGATGAAATGAATA
>CAYYLA010000205.1:0-1843 GCA_964441785.1 uncultured Candidatus Cloacimonadota bacterium
CACTACTGTCCTGTTATAAGTTAAATAAAGTCAATTGTTTAGAGTTTCTATTGTCTATACTCATAACTTCTTGTTTTGTAAGTAACTGATAAATAGGTACTTTTTCGAAGACAGAGACACTTAAAATCTGTAGAATACCGTATAAACTTTTCTTAATATTCAGTGATTTCTTAATAATTGCAATTATTACATAAACACAAATACTTATCCATATTTGTGTTCGAACAGCATTGAATGAGGTTCCATAAAATGTTTTAATTTTCAAGTGTTGCTTGATCCATTTAAAGAATAATTCAACCTTCCATCTACTTTTATAAAGTAATGCAACATTCATTGCTGAAATCTCAAAATTATTCGTTAAAAAGACATAGTGTATCTTATTCTCAGCATCATAAAACTTCACTCTTCTAAGCTTCTCTGGATAGTCATTCTTTTGATAATGACCAGTTAGTTTAATAATTTGATCACATCTCAAGCCTTTAGATTTATCTACATTTTTAGAGTATATTCTTCTGAATTTAAGATTCTTTTTTGCTCGTATCACGAAATATCCTAATTTCTTATTTAGGCGATAAAGACGTTTATAATCAATGTAGCCTCTATCCATTACGTAATAAGATCCAGGTTCAGGAATAAGAACATCAAGTATGTTTACATCATGAACAGCACCCTTAGTGATCTCAATAAAGGAAGGAATAGAACCTTTTAAATCAAGCAACGTATGCAGTTTTATCGCACCTTTTTTTCTTCTAAATTTTGCCCACGGGAAAAGAGATAAACATAAATCTATGGTTGTTGAATCCAAAGCATAAACAATACTGTCTAAATCAATATCTTCAATCTTATCGGAACGATACAGGCTTTTTGCCTTGTGAATCAAATATTGAGCAAATTCGGCATAAATCTTCCATTCTCTATTTTGATTAGCGTTAGCCAAATTAGTCCGTGTAACATTTCCTCTTATTCCCATATGATAAAGTTTCTGAGGCTGAGCTGTAAGACAGGCTTCAATATCACGTAAACTATTACGATAAGTTAACTGTGCAAAACACATACAGAGAAATTGATCCCAACACTTAAAATTTCGAACTCGATAGTTACCGTTATATTTCTGAACCTTCTTATCAAATTCATATCGTGGGAAATAGCTCATTATCTGAGCAAAAACAGTTTTACCTTCATTCATGGCTCACCTCTCAGAGGTGAATTTAAAAAGAAAGTGATTTCAAATCAAAAAATATTTTTTATCCTAATTTATCCTTCTATAATAAGCATCTACAAGGTTTCATTATTGTCTTAACTGGACAGCAGTGATTTGATATATCAACCAAAGCAACAAAAGAATAAGAATCAGTTGCATCTGTCCCAATTCCAATAATTGCAATATCTCCTGCATTAAGTCCAAACACCAAACTAACACTAAAAATCAAAAACAATAGGGCCAACGTTTTTTTCATTTAAATCTCCTGAATATCTATTTTTTTATTTTCTATTAAAATATTTCGTGCAAATTGAATATTTTTCTACCACCCTGTCAAACATAAAATCATGTTAATTTTTGGTTAATATCAGAAATACACAGCCATAATAAGATTTAAACATATAATTAAATGAAATATTAATTTTTCTTAACATTTTCAACAAATGGTAAGGAAGAATAAAAACATGAAAGCAGAGAGCATGAAAGCAGAAAGCAAAAATCAAGAAAGAGTGACGTACCTGATATGTCTTATAATAACTCCGGATTGGTCTGAAGAAATCATTAATAGCAGCTTTCTTTGTTCGTGTTGTTGGTATCGTTCGTTGAAAAAAAGGGGAGATGTGAATCCGCCTAAAAGACTGG
>CAYYLA010000205.1:1943-5659 GCA_964441785.1 uncultured Candidatus Cloacimonadota bacterium
AGATGTGAAAAGTAACCCTTGAGGAGCATATAGAAATTTGTGAGAACTCATAGCGAAACAATTTAAATATGATGAATTATCCTCTCCGGGATAAGGTAGATCAAATTCATCAATATTTAATGAATATTGCTCTTGAGTCTATTTCAGCAAGGTCATTTTCTTTGATGCTACATAATTATCTGTCTGCAGGGTGTAGAAATATATACCAGATTGCACATCATCTGCAGACCATTTGAATTGGTGATCTCCGGGTAGAAACAATTTATCTAACATTACTTGCCCTTTGACATTATAAATCTTCAACCTTCCTGATTCGCCCTCCTTTACCGTAAAAGAAATGGTAGTATCAGGATTAAAAGGGTTTGGATAATTCCCCTGCAGATCCGTTTCTATTGGTGTTGTCTGTTCCGGTTCTTCGTGCATTTCCTCGAATTGTACGGTAATGGTATATGGACCAAAACTGAGACATGAACCATCCAACTCAACGATTTCAAGCAGATAGTTATAGGTTTCACCTTCAACCACCTCCGAATCAAGAAAATTATAGCTCATCTCACTAGTGCAGTTGTTAGCATTTTGTGAGTTAACCAACAAGGCATCTCGATAGATATTGAAATGACTGAGATTGGATTCCGATTGTGTTACCCAGCTTACAGAAACGTATTGATTCAGATAAACCGCTGCTGTAAAGGATGAAAGCGTAACCGGCAGCAAATCGTCACCCTGGTTAAGCCAGCAGTCATCCACAAATATCTCAGCATCTCCATCCCAACCGGAAATGTCATAGCAGCGCAATTCTATCCTTACCTTATCTGCATCTTCTGGCGAGGTTGCACTGTAGGTTTTCTTCTCCCATTGATCTCCATCTTCAGTATAATCCGACGATCCTTGTGATCCAACCGATGATTCCGATGCATCCAACCAGGTAAAATAGATACGACCACGGCCACCAGCATCGTTATCATAGAACCAGCATTGGCAATAGTATTGAGTAGATGGTTCAATATCGACAATCTGATACAGGTAACGGGTTGTGCCTGTAGACCACTGCAGTTTTGCACTACTTGGAGAACTGTAGGTCTGGGTTGTTTCTTCTATTGCATCAATCGATGATCCAGATAGTTGCCAATAATCGGGCATTTCCTCACTCCAGCTGGAGAAATCACCATTATTAAGAAGATTTTGGGCAGATAAAACTGCTGCAATGATTAGAAAAATTGTGATTAGAATTGATTTGTAAAACATCGTTAGCTCCTAATAGTTGTAAATAGTTAAGTTTTCAGATAAGTAAATAAACAACGTACTTATAACGTAGCTGTTAATAACGATGGTTCTGTATCAAATGGACGCTGATCTTACTCCGCAGTAACGCGATAAAAACACTTTGATACAGGATTGTTGTCTGTCCATTGTGTTACTGCTTCGACAGTTTCTACCTTTTCCCAGAGAGAAAAATTTTTATCAGGATCATCAGATTTATAGATGTGGTATTGGGTGGCATTAAGAACCTCATCCCACATCAGATTGATCTGATTATCAGTTATAGAAATACGTAAATTCGATGGACTATTTAATCCGGTTTCTCCGGATCCTGTCAAGTAGATTTTATCAACAGCCCATGCCTTGGTTGCTCCCGCTGTTGTTCCGGAAGATGTATAATGGAAGGCCAGAGTAAAATCTTCTCCAGTTAGGTTGGATAAATCAACATCATCGATTGTTTCCCACTCATCATCCCCACTGTAGGAGAAATCCAGTTCTGTCCAATCTGCCACATAAGGATCACCGGAAGTATAATTCTGAGAATACTTCAGATTTAATCCATATCCAGAGGTATCTTCGTATTTGTTCCATGCTTCAAATGAGAGTGACATATTACTGAATCTGCTAGCAGTAACCGCAGGAAGAATCAACCAGTCATCAGCTGGTTCATCACCATTATAATTATTCATATAAAAATACCAGTCACCATCTGATACATCATCGGGATGAGCACTGCCAGTATCATCGGTTCTAGTCCAATTAAAATCCGAAGCCTCATCATAAACCAGGCAACCTTCATCATCATCCTCGAAATCCAGATAAAGAATATCTGAGCTAACTGCATAGGTAAAATCTATTGTTGAATTAGCAACGATCACATTATCGTTCATGTCTTCAACATTATTAACGGTTAAGGTATAAGACTGATTGAGCATCAAAGGTAAAATTGTTAAGGTAACAGTATTACTATTGCCATCTGCAGTTATATCGGCCAAGGTTGGATATCCTACACTGTTGGATATACTGTAATTTGATTCTGTTTGAGCAGAGACTGGATCTATCGTTTCGGAGAAATTTACCAAAATAGATGATTCGGAAAGGATATCAACACCAGTAATAAGAGGTGGTTGCTCATCATTGGGAACATCTCCTCCCCAGATATAAGCCACATATTCAGGATGATCGATAAAGGGATTTCGGTTATCTTGGTAACTATAAACAACATCGTTACGATTCATTTCAAAAACATCCGGAGGATCCTGAATATTCCATTCCAAAAGAGTAGAGAGTTTTCCATGTTCAGGATCAGGGTAGGTGTTAACATAATCAACTACTTCAAGATCCAACTCGCCATGTTCTCCCTCATATCGCGTACTCATATAAAAAATTATCCGGGCGACATCGCCCTTTACTTCATCACGTGGTTCCCATGAATCGCCATCATAATAACATCCCGTTGCTACTGAATGTTGTGTTCCCCCATTATCGAAATCAAGATGTCCACGTGAGTTGTTAACATCGGGGTCAGTCGGTCTAAGATGATGAGTATCTGTTCCAGGACCCATGGCAGTACCAAAATTTCCATGACTTTTAGCCCAAACATGTTCTCTATTCCAACCTGAACCACCATTATATTCCTGATCAGCATTTATTGACCAACCAGTGTAAAGGAGAATTATATTATCTGAATTATCAGGGTCGCGATCCGATTCCTTTAGAATATCCCACACATCTGTACTGTCACTGGTATATGGAAAAACGATATGATTATCAATAATGTCATTTAGGGCAGCCTTTAAGGCTTCACCGCTCAATCCTTCTGCAGAATCATAGTAGCCAGCAGGCGCATCAGCAGAGATTGGTAACAAATGTGTTAATATAATTAGTAGAAACAGATATTTAATTTTCAATTTTCATTCTCCTTACAGCGAACCAAAAAAGAAATACCTGGTTTTTAGTCAATTATTTATGTGAAGGCAACGTGTTGAACTAAAGGTTGTAAATTGCGAGTTCGTGTTGCGGATTATTCTGGTTTATTAGCACTCCACGTGGAGTGAAGTACTTTCGAATAAAAATTTCTGTTATTGGGCCGTAATTATGTAAAATTTCTTAGTATTGGCAGAAAGAGTTTCACTCCAGCTGAGAGAAGATGTTGAGGCTTCCAGAGTACCGAAAGTACCATTTGGATCAGAATCACTGTATATATTGTAAGAAGTTGCTTCAGCAACAGCATCCCAGGAAATATTTACATTTCCTTCCTCGATTGCGATAATCACATTTTCCGGAGTCGCCATATTAGGATTTTCTATTGCACTATATAATTCAAAATTATCTATAGCAAAATCTTCATCTCCAGAGTTAACAGAAGCAGTAAATCTTAAATCTAAAGATAAACCTGTTCCAGTAATAGATTTTATAAATGTTACCATTGTACCTGCTTCACTGGTTATTGTTGT
>CAYYLA010000206.1:0-2615 GCA_964441785.1 uncultured Candidatus Cloacimonadota bacterium
AGCAATAAGAAGATCAAAGATTATCATTGCATTGAGAGCGGTTTTTCTCATATGAACCGGACCATGATCATTATAACCGAGGCGTTTGATTGATACAGTATTAGCATAATCCTGGATTGCCTGTAATTCTTGATCCTGGAACAAAAGGTCGACAACCTGGGCAGATTTTCCTTGCAGTTTCTTAAAAATTTTATTCTCTAAGGAAATCTGTTTTTGAGATTTCTTCATTATAACCCCTTATTATTTTTGATGATATAAAAAATGCAAAATCCCTGAAATTAATCAACAAAAAAAAGAAGAAAAAAAATTTAATAAAATTATTGACACCAAAAAGAGCGATTTCTAATTTGGCGCTCGTCTTCAAAACAGAGAAGGCAAAAGGGTCCAGTAACTCAGTGGTAGAGTATCTGCCTTTTAAGCAGAGAGTCGATGGTTCGAGTCCATCCTGGATCACCAGAAATAAGTGATAAGATTTATAGATGTGTCCCGTTCGTCTAGTGGTTTAGGACTCAGGATTTTCATTCCTGCAACAGGGGTTCGACTCCCCTACGGGATGCCACTTTAAAGAGCACTGATAATCAGTGCTCTTTTTTTTATATCTCATCAAATATTGAATTCTCATTGACAAATTGAAGCAACTATTTCTGCTGATATTATATCCAATACAAAGGTTGGAGAAATAACTTATTCAGGATATAAAAGATGATTAAAAGAACAAAGTATTTATTAGTTTTCACAATAATTATTCTTAGTGTTGTCATTGGCTGTAGCGACACAATTCCACCATTTGCCGGGGAAAAAGCGATGGCGAAACTGCAAAAACAATGCAATTTTGGACCAAGGAATCCAGGCTCTACTGGGATTGATCAATGCCGTGAATATATCAAAACAGAATTACTGAAAGCCGGAGCAATCATAGAAGAACAACCATTCACCGAGTTCATTAAAGGTGATACCATAGAAAGTGTTAATATCATCGGAAAATTCTATCCACGAATGGGTAGACGCATCCTTTTAGGAGCTCATTATGACACAAGACCCTGGGCTGACAAAGAGCCAGACTCATTACTGCATGTTCAACCAATCATCGGTGCCAATGATGCTGCCTCCGGGGTCGCAGTTCTTCTACAGCTAGCTGAAATATTATCCACAAACCAACCACCACAATATGGCGTAGATATGGTATTTTTTGACTTGGAAGATATGGGTGATTATGGCAACAACAACACCTGGGCATTAGGTTCTTCATATTTTGCAGAGCATTACCCCTATTACGATTATGAGAAGGTAATTATAATCGACATGATTGGTGATAGAAATCTCAATATTGATATGGAATATTTTTCCTATCATAATTCACCTCAACTGGTAAATGAAGTGTGGGACATTGCTCATGAAGAAGGCATTAAGGCTTTCAGTTCTACAATCTCAAATGCTATTTATGATGATCATTATCCATTAATCTTAGCAGGATACAATGCCATCGATATCATTGATTTTGATTACCCACACTGGCACACTTTAGAGGACACTCCGGATAAGTGCTCCCCTCAATCATTAGAGAGTGTTGGCATCGTATTAACAAAATTGATTTACAAAGAACAATGAGAAAATTCTGGCACAACTACCTTACGGAAGATGAATTCAAAGTAGTACTGTTTCTTGTTATAGTGTTTGGATTGGGACTGTGCCTGGAGCTAACAGGTTTTGGATATTCAAAACCCGAAGAAGCGGAGATTATTCCTGATTTATCTAACGATTATGAGATCAAATATGATCTTCGAACAATCACCTTTGAAGAGCTGGTAACTGTGCCGGGTATCGGTCCAAAAAGAGCTGAAGATATTCTGGAATATCGAGAATCCAGCAGCTTTTCATCCAAACTTGACCTTATCCAAGTGAAGGGAATAGGCAAAACAACCCTGGCTAAGATTGAGAAATATTTCCTCGATTTTGGTGTTGAATACAACCCTGATCTAATATCAGCCAATACTGATTCACCCGAGACCCAAAACATTTCACTTCGGTTGGATTTGAACAAGGCAGAGATCGATGATTTAGTTAAGCTCAAGGGGATTGGACCATCGAAAGCAGAAAAAATAATAAATTTAAGAAAACAGCTTGGCAAATTTAGCACAGTTGAAGATATTTTACAGGTTAAAGGCATAGGTCCTAAAACACTTGAGAAATTTAGAGATAATGTATATGTAGGAGGGGATAGTGAAGAATGATTTGAATCCAACTATAACGTTGGCACAACTCTATGAATCACAGAATCAGATAAAAGAAGCAATAGACATCTATAAGCGACTTCTAAAGATTTCTCCTGATGATGAGATCAAAGAGAAAATTGCATCATTATCAGAATTATTACTTGAAAAAGTGGGTGGTGATTACTCCGAAATCATTCGTAAGATTTTTTCACGAGAAGAACTACAATACTTTAGAGTTATCCCAAAAGAGATTGAGACGGAGACAATAAGTGAAGAGGAAGAAGAAGATCCTGACTTTGTTTTAAACAAGAATATCAAAGAAGAAGAGTATGTTTCACCTGCAGAAATGAATTTTGATGAATCGGTAACTTCTGAATTTAACTTGAACAAAGAAGAAGAAGA
>CAYYLA010000206.1:2715-5656 GCA_964441785.1 uncultured Candidatus Cloacimonadota bacterium
TGAATTTTGATGAATCGGTAACTTCTGAATTTAACTTGAACAAAGAAGAAGAAGATAAAGAACAGAGCAGAAGCATAATCGAGGATAATGAAATCCATGCGAAAAATACATCTGAGATTGAGAAAACATTGAAGAAACCTGAAGATATAATTAATGAGATGTCTCAAGACTTGACGAATCAAAACAGTATTTCAGATATGACACAAGAAGAATCGGTGAGAGAAGATCAACAGGATTATGAATCATCCATTGATGATGATTTGGCAGATGATAATCTGGAGGGTGGAGCAGCAATCTCGATTTACCCTGAGTTCCAAAGGGATCAGCAGGAAGATATTGATGAGCAACAAGATGATTGCCTGAATAGTGAATCCCCGATAATTGAAGAAATAAGCTCTGAATTAAATGACATAATTAAGATGCGAGACGAGCTGTTAGAGGAGAAGAAATTCTTACTCAGCAAGGCAGAAGAGATAGAAAATAAATTATCAAAGCTAGATATAGAAGATTTAAAAAGAAAGCTGGCAAAACTTGAGAAATTGAATGAAGAAAAAAGAGATCAAGATTAATAAACTGTGTAAAAAATGTGTAAATAGCTGCAAACAGTCGGCTGATACAATTTTATTAGGTTGTCCTAACTTTGAATTTAAGCCACAGCAGTTGGAAATTAAATTTCCAACCACCAAAAAGAAGAAATAGATGAGAGTAATTGCAGGAAAATACAAGAAAAGCAATCTGGTTACGGTGAAAGGTAATAATACACGACCGACAACTGATTACATCAAAGAAGTAATCTATTCTGTGCTTCCTGATTGTGAAGATTTTGAAGTATTAGATCTTTATGCTGGAAGCGGAGGTCTTGGGATTGAGGCTTTAAGTCGGGGAGCAAAATTTGCTGATTTTGTCGACGCTTCTGAAAAAGCGATTAAAGTTATACATCAAAACATAAATAAATTACGATGCAACGATAACGTTAAAATACATAAAAAAAGGGTTAGCAGTTTTATCAAAGGATGTGAAAAAGTATATGATTTAATATTAATGGATCCTCCCTATAATAAAGGGTTGATATCCAAAACACTTGAACAGCTTGAATTATCAAAGATTTTTCATAATAGCATCCTGATGTTAATTGAACACAGCCCCAAAGAGGCTATCCCATCAAAGTGGAATCCCTATATCGATTTCCATAAAAAATACGGTGAAACACAACTTACTGTATTACGTATTGAGGGACTGAAGGAGAAACATGAAACTTTATAATTCACTATCCAAGAAAAAAGAGGAATTCAAATCTATCAAACCAGGCATTGTTACAATGTATAATTGCGGTCCAACAGTTTATGGAAACCAATCTATTGGTAACTATAGGTCATTCCTGTTTGCCGACCTTCTGAAACGATTCCTGATTTTTAAAGGATACAACGTTAAACAGATCATGAACATCACCGATGTAGGCCATTTGACAAGTGATGGTGACACGGGTGAAGATAAATTAGAGAAAAAGGCCAAAGAAGAGCACAAAGACCCCTGGGAAATTGCAGCTTTTTTTGAAAAAGCCTTCTTAGATGATATAGAGAAGCTGGGAATAAATAAAGCTGATAAATACCCTAGAGCAACAGAGCATGTTCAGGAGATGATCGATCATATCCAAGTATTATTAGATAAGGGTTTTGCCTATTTCGCTGGTAAATCTATCTACTTTGATCTTTCAAAATTTCCGCAATATGGCAAATTATCCGGCAACAGTTTGGATGATTTGATTGCTGGCAAACGCGTAGAAGTATTGGAAGAGAAACGAAACCCTTATGATTTCGCTCTCTGGATACATAACCCAAAACATATCATGCAGTGGGAAGCCCCCTGGGGTAGCGGTTATCCTGGATGGCATCTGGAATGTTCTGTTATGGCCAATAAATATCTGGGTGAAACTATCGATATCCATTCCGGTGGTGAGGACAATAAATTTCCACATCACGAATGTGAAATTGCTCAATCGGAAGCAGCATCAGACAAACAGTTCGTAAACTACTGGCTACATGTAAAACATCTAATGGTAGATGGTGGTAAGATGAGCAAATCCCTGGGCAATGTTTATACTGTTGACCAAATCGAAGAAATGGGCTACCCTATCCCTGCACTTAGATATTTCCTGATCTCCGGCCATTACAGACAGAGCTTGAATTTTACTTTCGATAGCCTTAAGGCAGCTGAAAAAGCGACTGAAAAAATTCAGGGTTTTATCAAATCCATTCTAAAAGCTGATGGAAATGAATCCAACATAGATCAATATATTGAAGATTTATTATCATCCTTCGAAGCATCCCTGGATGATGATCTGAATATATCCGGGGCATTAGGATCGATATTTACCTTTATCAAGCAGATCAATCCGCTTCTTAATGACAAGAAAATTGGTATCAAAAATGGTACAGTAATAATCGAAGCCCTGAAGAAAATTGATACAGTCCTTAATGTGTTTGATTTTGAATTACCGTCTCAAAGCGGTGGTTTAGATGATAAATTAATAGAATTATTACTCACATACAGGGCAGAGTTCAAGCAAGAAAAGAATTGGTCAATGGCAGATAGGATTCGAGAAGACTTGATAAAGTTAGGGATCACGATAAAGGATACACCAGAGGGGACCATCTGGGAGACTTAAGCTATTTAATGTATTTAATAGAGGTTAGAACACCCTTCTATATCATTTCATAATGAGTATAGATGGTGATTCTATATATGTCCATTGGCGTATCAGAAAAAAAAATGATTTAGCAGATAAAATAGTTTGACATGATAACGGAAAGGAAATTTTTTGACGTTCCTTGATGGGTGATCATTAAAGCAAAAATAAACGTGAAAATAATTGACAGGAAAATGAGAGATTATTTTTCTGGCAAGACTTCTGATGCCGACATGGCTCAACGGTAGAGCACTC